>DUZI01000314.1 GCA_013349595.1 Nitrospirota bacterium | reverse complement strand
ATCTCCTCACCCTTATAATCCCTTCCATCTGTTGAATCTTGTTAATGAGTGTATTTAATTGGGTGCTGTTTTTTATCTCAACAGTCAAATCAATAATTGCATTTTTGTCATGTGATAGAGATGCTTTTATATAAGTAATATTCACATCAAGAGAGGAAATGAGGGAACTAAGGCTTGCAAGGATACCGGGTTTATCAATGCTCTCAATGTAAAGTCTTGCTAAAGATGTTATGTCTATATCCTTACTCCATTCAATGTCTACAAGCCTATCATGGTCAAAGGTTAGTCTTTCAAGGCTCTTACAATCTTTTCTGTGAATACTTACTCCCTTACCCCTTGTTATAAAACCAATTGATTTATCACCAGGTACAGGCAAACAACACTTTGCGATGGAATAAAGGACATTATCAACACCTTTAATGTTAATAAGACTCCGTTTGGATTCAGAGGCTTTCTTAACTGGCTTTGGTTTTTGATGTTCTTCCTGTCTCCCGGGTAACAGCCTGTTTATAACTTGATGGGCAGATAGTTTTCCGTATCCTACATCTATAAACAAGTCCTCAACATTTGATAGGCTAAAACTTTTTGCTACCTGTTGTATCTTATCAGATTTCAAGATGGCGAGAGGTTCACCGCTCCTTCTAACTTCTTCTTCAAGTAGTTTTATTCCAAGCTCAAGGCTCTTTGCCCTCTCTTCTGTTTTTATCCATTGTTTTATCTTGCTCTTTGCCCTTTGTGTAACAACAAACTTAATCCAGTCTTTGCTTGGTGTGTGATTTGGTGATGTCATTACTTCAACTACATCACCATTATTTAACTTATATCTTAAGGAAACCAATCTGCCATTAATCTTTGCTCCTACACACCTGTGTCCCACCTCTGTATGAATACTATACGCAAAATCAATAGGTGTAGAACCTACAGGGAGTTCCTTAATATCCCCCCTTGGTGTAAAAACATAGACAGTCTCTGGTATAACTTCACCCTTGAATGCCTCTATAAATTCCTGTGAATCAGAAACCTCCTTTACCAAATCTCTAAGCCAAGCAATGAATTTTGTGTTTCTTGAGTCAATACTGTCCTTTTCTTTGTATTTCCAATGTGCAGCAATACCCTCCTCTGCTATCTGATCCATTTCCTCTGTCCTTATTTGAAATTCTACCCTATCACCACCTGGTCCCACTACAGTTGTATGGAGTGATTGATACATATTTGACTTTGGAAGACTAATAAAATCTTTAAATCTACCAGGGACAAGCGGCCAAAGAGAATGTATAATCCCAAGTATGTCATAACAGTGAACCATAGTATCTGTAATAATCCTCATTCCTATTACATCATGGACTTGTTCAAAGGGTATTTTTTGAACAACAATCTTTTGATAGATTCCATAAAAATGTTTGACCCTACCTTTAACTTTTGCTGGAATACCTGCCTCAGCCACCTTTGCAGAAATTATGTTCTTAACATCTATCATGTAAGACTCTTGCTCTTCTTTTCTCTTTGCGACTTTTTTCTCAAGCTCAGCGTAAAGATCAGGCATTATTGTCTTAAAGCAAAGGTCTTCTAACTCAATCCTCAACCATCCAATACCAAGACGATTTGCAAGTGGGGCGTAGATATCGAGTGTCTCTTGTGCAATCCTTTTCCTTTTTTCTTCTGTAAGGTGTCCAAGTGTTTTCATGTTGTGTAGTCTATCAGCAAATTTTATTAATACAACCCTTACATCCTTTGACATAGCAAGAAGCATCTTACGAAAGTTTTCATTTTGGGCCTCTTCCTTTGTCTTAAATTCAACCTTGCTTAATTTAGTAAGAGAGTCTACGAGAAAGGCGATTTCAGAGCCGAACATCTGCCTTACATCTTCCGTTGAAATACCTGTGTCTTCTATGGTGTCATGCAAAAGTCCTGCTGAAATAGTAGCGGTATCAAGCCTCATATCAGAAAGTATCTTTGCAACTGAAAGAGGATGATATATATAAGGAGTCCCTTCTTTCCTCTTTTGTGTGCAATGTGCTTCTCTGGAAAAGACATAGGCTTTTTTGATTAGACTCAGATCAGCCTTTTCGTTATATGAAAGTATATTTTGAAGGAGTTCGTTTATTGTTATCATAAAGATAGATTATAACTCTTTTAACATATGTTAATATACAGAGATGGAAAAATTTGTTATAAAAGGTGGTAAAAGGTTAAAAGGCATTGTGGTAATTGGTGGTGCAAAAAATTCTGCCTTGCCAATAATGTCTGCTTCGTTACTGGCTGTGGGAGACAATATTATCAAAAATATCCCTAATATGAGAGATGTCAAGACAATGGCAAGGTTGCTTGAATACATGGGTGCCAATATTATTTCAAAGGATGATGAATTAAAAATTGACACTAAGGGTATTAAAAAATTTGAAGCTCCTTATGAATTGGTAAAGACTATGAGGGCATCAGTGCTTGTCCTGTGTCCACTGGTGACACGGTACTCAAAGGCAAAGGTATCTTTACCTGGTGGTTGTGCAATTGGTGCAAGACCTATAAATCTTCACCTTTTGGGACTTCAAAAAATGGGGGCAAAGATTGAACTGGAATCAGGTTATGTAATTGCTAAGGCATCAAGACTTAAGGGTGCCCATATCACCTTTGACATACCCACTGTAACAGGCACAGAAAATATAATGATGGCAGGAACACTTGCTAAAGGAACAACCATCATAGAAAATTCAGCGATGGAGCCTGAGGTTATAGATTTGGCAAACTGTCTTAACTCGATGGGAGCCAAGATATATGGTGCTGGGCAAAGGATTATTGAGATAGAAGGCGTGGATGCACTAAATCCAATAAAAAACTACAAGATAATTTCTGACAGGATTCAGGCAGGTACATTTATGGCAATTGCAGGTCTAACAGGTGGAGAAATATTAATCAAAAACTGCCCTAATGAGTATCTTGAAGCAGTAATTGAAAAACTCAAAGAAACTGGCATCATAATAAAACAAACAGAAAAAGGAACCCTTGTAAAAGGTCCAAAAGAGTTAATCTCAACAGACATAAAGACTATGCCTTATCCAGGTTTTCCAACAGATATGCAGGCTCAATTTATGGCACTCATGACTGTAGCAAAAGGAACAAGCATTATAAAAGAAAATATCTTTGAAAACAGATTTATGCATATAGCTGAATTAAAAAGAATGGGTGCAGACATTAGTGTGGACGGTAATATTGCAACTATAAGAGGTGTTAATAAGTTAAAAGGGGCTCCTGTAATGGCAACAGACTTAAGAGCCTCTGCATCCCTTGTAATTGCTGGACTTAAGGCAGAAGGAGAAAGCATCATAGATAGGATTTACCATCTTGATAGGGGTTATGAAAAGATGGATGAGAAATTGAAATTGCTTGGTGCTAACATTGAAAGAATAAGTTAGTGCAAAAGGCAATTGTGGGTAAATTAGAAAGCCCACATTCATCCCCCTTTGATAAGGGAAATTAATACTTAAGGAGAAGATTTTATGAAACAGCTTATAGTCTTTAGTCATCCCAATCCAAAGAGTTTTTGTGGTGCAATCAAGGAAAAAGTTATTGAGACTTACAAGTCCTTAGGAGATGAGGTTGTAGTGAGAGACCTTTATGAGATGAATTTTGACCCAGTCTTGAAAAGTAAAGATTTTGAAGGACTGCAATCTGGAAACCTGCCAGAAGACATTAAGAGAGAACAAGGTTATATTAAAGATGCAGATGTAATTACATTTATCTATCCTATCTGGTGGACTGGACTTCCTGCAATGGTAAAAGGCTATATTGACAGGATATTTTTACATGGATTTGCCTATGCCATTGATGAAAATATGAATATTCAACCACTACTAAAAGGGAAAAAGGCTATTATTTTCAACACATCAGGGGCGCCAAAGGAATATTATGATGAGATTGGCATGACAAGGGCGCTTGAAATGACCTCTGACAAGGGAATTTTTGAGTTTTGTGGATTTGAAGTTTTAATTCATAAGTTTTTTGGTGCTGTTCCTTATGTTGACGATAAAACACGGAAGGCTATGCTTGATGAGGTTGCCATTATAACCCAAATACAGCGATAAGGATGGGCTCTGAAGTCAATAGCGATGTTTTGGCAGCAGTTCTTTGCGACTCTGGAGCGTTAAACAGCTGCAAGTGTTTGAACCCGAAGAATCGGGGTCCCCAAAAAGTCACAAGACTTTTTGGGGTGGTAGTTGAGTTTTGTGGCCTTAGCGAAAGGAGTATTAGAACTGTCAAACCATAGCTCCTGAACGAGAGAGACTTATCCTTATCGCTGGATCTCAGTATAATAAAAGAAAAAAGAGACAAATCCCAAAATCAGCGATAGAACTGAGAACTTAACAAAATCAAGTAGGAAGGGTTGGTGAGGAATTT
>DUZI01000214.1 GCA_013349595.1 Nitrospirota bacterium | reverse complement strand
TTTAAGACAATTGTTAAATATTTATATAAAAGCATCTCAAAACCTTTTAATTCTGAAAGATAACAAAGTAAGATAGCCTTAAATGCCTTATTGGACAACTTTTGTTGAATATAGATACAGAAATCACTTAAGTCTTTTTGATTAGCACAATTTATAAAGATTACATCATTAAATAATGATGGTTTATAGCTTAATTCTTGGATTATATTAATAGGTTCAAGTTTATCTAAGATTAGTTCTCTAAAAACTGAGAGTAATCCCTCGAAACTTCCATCATAAATATATATTTTAGCTAACATCTGTCTGAAAAAAATAAAGAGACATTAATAAAGAAAAAATTTCTTTAGCTACAAAAAAACTTAAGATGTCTGCCATGAATAAGTATAGCAGTATTTTTGGACTTATTCTATTTTTTTGGTAACGAGTTTTATGGTGCAATCATAGAGATAGGTGAAAAAAATGTGGAAACATATTAGTATCTGTCATCAAAAAATTATTTTTATGGCACAAACATTGCCGTCTGAATTACGAGGCTATTGTATGATAAAAAATGAAATATTAACACAGGACATCCTATCAAATAATAAATATCAAACTGCTACTACACAAATCAAGGCAAAAGATAATCCGGAAGACATATCAAGACAGATTGAGAAGGTTTTTCTTAATGAGCTTCTTAAAAACATTTTTGAGCATACTGAATTTGGTAAGAACAAAGCAATATCACCTTTTGTTCCTTTTTTTACGGCCGAGATGTCTGATGCTTTTTCTCAAAAAGGGATAGGTGTGGGTGAGTTTTTGACAAGAACTGATAGTTTAAAGTTACAAAAGAGCAAAGAAATTAAATCAAAATCTGATTATAAATTTCAATTAAATGAAATTGAAGAGCTAAATCCTGTAAAAAATGAGGAAAAAAATACTTCCTATAGAGAAAATATTTCCTCTTTAAAAGATAAAGATAAGAAATTTAATTTAACTTTACCCGCAGAAGGTCAAATAAGCTCTTTTTTTGGTATGAGAATTGACCCTTTTATAGGCAAGTTAAGACAACATAATGGCATAGACATTGCTTTAAAAGAAGGGTCAAAGGTAAAGGCGGCTGCCTCTGGGAAGGTAGCTTTTGTTGGTGAAATGATGGGTTTTGGAAAAGTTGTAGTCTTAGATCACGAAGATGGCTATTCTTCAATCTATGGTCACAACTCAAAAAATTTGGTATCAAAAGGGGAGATGGTAAAGGTGGGACAGGTGATAGCTCTTTCAGGTTCTACAGGGAGGGCAACTGGACCCCACCTACATTTTGAGCTTCGTAAGGAGGGAGAGGCAATTAATCCTCTCGAACTAATAGGATAAGTTTTATTACTAATACTCCGATAACTCATATAAATAGTTATTTAGAGGAGGTTAGTATATGAGGATTAATGAAAATCAGGAGATTGGATTAGTAAATCTTCAAAGAAACGATAAGCCTAAGGAGAAAGATACTGTAAAGTCTGTCTATCAGTCATCACATAAAGATCAGGTGACATTTTCAAACAATGCAAGAGAGATAGCAAGGCTTCAGGTAGATGTTAGCAAGATACCAGAGATTAGGACAGATGTAGTAGATAAGATTCAACATGCTATAAACTCTAATACATATAATGTAAAAGGTGAGGCAGTAGCTGAAAAGATGCTAAAGGAGGTGCTCATTGACTCATTTATATGACGAACTTGTTGAGATATTAGAAAAAGAGTATAACTTATGTATCCAATTGGTTGAGCTCTTAAAAAGAGAAAAAGAAGTTATTGTAAAATTAAATTCTTATGATTTAGAACAGTTACTTAGAGAAAAGGAGACCCTAACTTTTAAAATAAAGGGATGTGATGAAATGAGGGATAATCTGCTTATCAGGTTTGGTATTAAAAATTTAAATATTAAAGAGATTGCTCATAGAACAAATGGAAACCACAAGAAGAGGCTTTTAGAACTAGCAGAGGACTTTTCTTTGGTTATACAAGATATTAGAGACTTAAATAAGATTAACAGTATGTTGATTGCAAAATCCTTACATTATATAAAGACATCTTATAACTTTTTGACCACTTTTAATATAAGCCCGAGAGAAAAACTCTCAATGGAGGCATAAGATGGCAATTTTTGGACTCTTTGATATAGGCAAAACAGCCTTATTGGCAAACAAAAAAGCAATAGATACAGTAGGACATAATGTGGCCAATGCAAATACACCTGGATATACAAGACAAGAGCCTGTATTCCAATCTATGCCACCAGGCTATATTGTAAGTGCCGTTACGAGTGGTAGGGGTGTTCAACTGTACGAGGTAAGAAGGATGTATGATTCCTTTACAACCCTACAATTAAGGACTGAGAAAGCAAATGTTTCATATTGGAGCGCTTATGAGACCAATATGCTTAAGCTTGAAAATATATTTAATGAAGCACAAGATTTGAGTATTGGACAGGGTATTAACGATTTTTTTGACCAATGGCAACAAGTCGTAAAGAGCCCAGAGGGATATGCAGAGAGGTCTATGCTTATAAATAAAGGAGAGTATTTAGCAGAGAGGATAAGTAATGCCTTTTATGATTTACAGACCCAAAGGTCAGATTTATTAAAGGCTACACAATCACTTATTTCAGAGGTAAATAAGATTTCTATAGAGGTAAGCGATTTAAATGAAAAGATAGGGATGGCACCAGGTGCACATGATCTAAGAGATAAAAGAGACTCCCTGATAGAAAGGCTTAATGAGATTATCAAGGTCAATACCTTTGAAGATAACAATGGTAGATATTCAGTATTAATTGCTGGTATGCCCATAGTTGATGGAGGCAAATATTACAACTTAAAGGCTGATGTTGATGCGGCAAATAAAGTTCATATCTATTCGTCAATGTCAAGCCCTGAGACAGACATAACAAGCGAGATTCAAGGGGGGGAGATTAAGGCGAACCTTGATTTAAGGGACACCAACATCTTGGGTATCATGAATAAGCTAAATATTTTTTCAATTAATCTGGCAGATTCAGTCAATTTTTACCACAGACAAGGCTACGGTCTTGAGGGCTCAACAGGTAAAAATTTCTTCTATCAGAATAATTCACTCGTAAATTGGACTGACCCTGCAAATGGGACAATCTTGAGATATTATGTAAACAATGAGACAACCTTTAGTCAGACTATTAATAGGTCTTATACCCTTACATTTAACGGTGGTAATAGCTGGACTGCTAATTGGACTGATAATACAACCAGTCCTGCATCAACTGGAACGATTAACATAACTGATACTCAGGATACAACAACAAGTCCTAATAGAAGGACACTATCTTTTGATGGCAAGACGGTTATGTTGGAACATACAGCTGCTTTTGTTGCAGGTGCATCATTTACAATAGGTCAAAATGTAAATGCAGGAAGAAATCTTTCTGTGGCAATATCAGACCCTAATCACCTTGCAGTTGCAGCAGGGGATACAGTGCAACTAAATAACCTTAATAATCAAATTAGATATAGCACCGATGGTGGGACATCCTTTAGGATTGCACAGATACCCACAGGAGAATATACAAGAAATCAGCTCACATCTGCCCTTGCATCTGCAATTGGTGGTTCTGCAGTGGCAGGAGTAACATATTCTTCTGCTACAAGGACATTTACTATTACGAATAACATGGCAGTTAATACGCTTGTCCTTGACTGGAATAGCCCAAATAGCACTTCTTCGGGGATCTTTGGTTTCAATACAAACTCATTTATCAACCCTATGGGCACTGATGTAAGCGATTACAATGTTTATCCAGTTAGTGCAGGTGAAAAACCCAGACCTGGTGATAATCTCAATGCACGATTGATGAACAATCTCAAGGATACGAACATAATGGTTGGTGCAAAGCCCATAGATTACTATCAGAGGATTGTTGATTATGTTGGCGTAGAGGCAGAGTCATCAAAGATAAATAATGATTTTTATGAAAATCTAATAAATCAACTTGAGAACAAAAGGCTTGAGTTTTCGGGAGTAAGCCTTGATGAAGAGGCAATCAATTTAGTTAAACTTCAAAAATCCTTTCAAGCTGCTGCAAAGCTCATTAGCGTGGCAGATGAACTATTTACAACACTTGTAAACATGACTGGAAAATAAAAAAAGGAGGTGATTAACAATGAGAATTACAACTAAGATGATATATGACAAGACCCTTTTTGATATGCAGACAAATGTCAAGCAGATTTGGCAATGGCATGAACAGCTATCAACAGGACAAAAGATAAACAGACCTTCTGACAATTCTTCTGCCATGACAAGGATTATTGGATACAAAGATCGTTTAAATGAGATTGAACAATACAAGAGAACAATAGCAACCACTACAATAAATCTTAATGCAACAAATACTGCACT
>DUZI01000188.1 GCA_013349595.1 Nitrospirota bacterium | reverse complement strand
TGGAGAGACAGGTTTTTTCTTTGTTGTTGATGGTAGTGAAAAAAATTTTGGTAAATTGATAATTCATCCCACTATGGAAGGAAAGAGTATATTTGAACTAAAAAAGAACGATGGAAGTGAGATCATTAAGATGGATGAACTAAAAGATATTTATAAAAAAGGTACTGGAAAACACACCTATACATGGCTTGACAGAGACAACAAAGTTAGAGACAAAATTGCTATGTTTACTGTCTATGAGCCATGGAAACTTAGTATAGCCGCTAGTATGGATAAAAATGAATTTACAAGGGATAGCTCAAGGATAAAGTGGCTTTTGATAATTAGTATGTGGATGATGAATATCCTCATTACTATTGCAGTAATATCCGCAGTCTATAAGCAGGTAACAAAGCCTGCTTCATCTATTCTAGATGCAGTTAATAAGATATCAAGTGGTGATCTTACAGTATCTATTGATTATAAAAATAAAGATGAGATTGGGAGGCTGTCTGATGGTATTGGTAATATGCTTCAATCTTTAAAGGTAATAATTAGAAATATCCTTGATGCCTCTGACAAGGCTTCACAAATGGTTGAGAGCCTCAAAAATAATGCCTCAAAAACAGTTCAACAGGTCAAAATACAGACAGAGCAGGCAAATACAATAGCCTTAAACTCAAGTGAGATGTCAAAGACTATTGGCGATATTGCAGGAAATGCAGAGATTGCCTCAAATACTGCAAGTCATTCTGTAGATAAAGCAAGTAAAGGATTATCTGTTGCAGAAAAAGCAGTATCAACTATAGAACAGGTTAATAAATCAACTACCGAACTATCAGATATTGTAGAAGGATTACAGAGAAGTTCTAATGAAATAAGTAACATTGTTACGGTCATTAAAGATATAGCAGACCAGACTAATCTACTTGCCCTTAATGCAGCTATTGAGGCAGCAAGGGCAGGTGAGCAGGGTAGAGGCTTTGCGGTGGTAGCTGATGAGGTTAGGAAATTAGCTGAAAAGACCATCCATGCAACAACAGAGATTTCAGCAAAGATTAACTCTATTCAACAGGAGGTCTTAAGGACAAAGACCTCAATGGAAGGTGCTGCATCAGAGGTTTCATCGGCGACAAGTTTTATAAATAATGTTGGCAATTTTTTAAAAGAAATAGTTGGAAGTATTGAAGAATCAAAGGAACAAATGACAAGGATTGCTGCAGCAGTAGTTGAGCAGTCTGCCACTACTGAGGCAGTTGCCAAAAATATTGATGCCACCGTCATAAGTTCTAAAGAGGTAGAAAATATGGCAGTTAATACTATGAAGGAGTCTGATAATCTGCTTGATGTAGTTAAAAGCTTAAAAGAAACTACAAGTGGTTTCAAGTTGTAAATCAGTCTTTCCAGCCATATTCACCAAGCAGTGGGACAAATACACAGCCTGTTGAATATTTATCTATAAATTTATCACCCTGTTTTATTATTTTAATCAACTGTTGGCTATACCTACTGCCTACAGGTGCGATTAAAATACCCTTATCAGCAAGTTGTTCCTTTAAGGGTAAGGGCACCTCTGGAGCACCTGCGGTAACAATAATCCTGTCATAGGGGGCATTCTCTTTATGTCCTAATGTCCCATCACCTACAATGTAGTAAATATTTTTATACCCAAGTGATGATAAGGTTGTCTGAGCCTTTTCAGAAAGGGTTTTAATCCTTTCAATAGTAAAGACCTCTTTTGATAAGCTTGCAAGTATGGCAGTCTGGTAACCTGAGCCAGTGCCAATCTCAAGGACCTTGCAGTCTTTTTTCAATTCAAGTAGTTCTGTCATTACAGCTACCATATAAGGCTGAGAGATTGTCTGTCCATCAGTTGTAGGAAGTGCCATATCAGAGTAGGCGTTGACAATAAATTTATCTGATACAAAGAGATGTCTTGGAATATTTAACATAGCATTTATAACTGAGTTATCTTTTATACCCCTTGCAATGATTTGGTTTTTAACCATTTCTCTTCTTTCTATTTCAAAATCATTTATCATAATTTCCACTTCTCTTTAAGAAATTTCAATGCCTCATAATTTGTAAGGTCAAGATGAACTGGGGTGATAGAGACATAACTTTCTTTGATTGTTTGAAAGTCCATATCATCACCATGTTCATGATAAGGTTGTCCACCTCCTATCCAGTAATGGATATCTCCCCATGGAGAGGTTACCTCCTGAATGGAGTTTTCATAAATCCTCTTGCCAAGCCTTGTTAACCTCATTCCTTTTATTTGATCCCTTGGTATGTTCGGGACATTTACATTTAATAAGGTATCATAAGGTAATGAGTTATCAATTACATATTTAGCTGTTTTGATTGCATAATAAGAGGCAGTTTCAAATAAAAATGGATTATTACCTACAAGTGAAATAGCAAAGGAGGGAACATTTAATATAGTCCCTTCAATGGCTGCAGAGACCGTGCCTGAATAGGTCACATCATCACCAAGATTTGCACCCTTGTTTATGCCAGATGCAACGAGGTCAGGTGTTTTAGGCAGGAGTTTCTTTATTGCGAGTGCTACACAATCAGTTGGAGTGCCGTTTACTGAATAAATTCTTTCTTTTAGTCTTTCCACTTTTATAGGTCTATGCATGGTCAAGGCATGGCTTACTGCACTTCTTTCTCTATCTGGTGCAACCATATAAGCCTCGCCTATAGAATTCATTGCCTCAAAGAGTGTGGCTATCCCTTCTGAATAAATTCCGTCGTCATTTGTAACAAGTATAAGTGGTTTCATTTATCAAATATTTTCTTCAGTAAATCTGTCACCCTTGCGGTTGGGTCAGTTTTTATCTTCTTTTCTTCTTCTGCAATCATATAAAAGAGACCATCAAGTGCTTTTGTAGTAACATAATGGTCAAGGTCAAAGGATTTATTCTCTATAAAAGGTATGGACTCTAATCTCTTTGTAAATGATTTGTAAGAATTAACAGTTCCTATTTTCTGCAATGAATCTGAAATTATAGGCTTAAAAGTATCATAAAGCTTATTGCTTGTTTTTTTCTTAAAGAAATCATTTGCTGAGGTATTACCACCATTTAGGATTCCAAAGGCATCTTCAATAGTCATGGACTTTATGGCATCTACAAAAAAAGATGTAGCCATAGGTGCAGATTTTTCAGCTGCCCTATTCATGCTCAAAATAAGGTCATCAACCTCTTTTTTAAAACCAAATTGACTTAGCAGATTTGCGACCTTTTGGATGTCTTCAGGAAGAAGTATCTTGATAAGTGCATTTGAGAAATACCCATCAGGGCGTGATACTTCTTTGACTGCTTTTTCAGTCCCAATTGTAAGGGCTTCTTTTAGACCACTGGCAATTGTTTGTTCATCTTTTTTACCAGTAAAACCAATATCAGTGCCCTTTAATAGATTATCAAGAAACCCTGCTGAACTGTTGTTAATCATAAAACAGACAATTAAAACAGAGATAATCAATTTATTCATCTTGCTCTCCTTTTTTATACTTAGGTGTTGTAAAAAATTCTTGCTAATAATTCTATTTTTGATAAGTGCGATCCTTTATCTCTTCCTGAACCTTAAATTTAATTGTTAAAATACATAGGTCTTAAAAACAGCATAAAATAGGATATATGTAAATTATAAGACTGTCAACCTTTTAAATAACCCTTAAAATAGCGATAGTAAGGGCTGTTTCAGGATTTTTATAATCGATAAATTTTATTTATAATTTTGATTTATAGATTTAAAACAATGCCTTATGACAAAGCCCTAGGAACTTTTTTTATAAGGTGTCGTAAAAAATCCTTCACCAGCCCTTACTATCTTACTTGCTGATTTTGCTAAGCCTTTTTAGTTCTATCGCTGATTTTGGGATAACAGAGTCAATTGATAAAGGTTTGTTTATAAAGTTAATATACCAAACCTATGAAAAGATTGGATAAACCTTTATGAATATTTTTGTGAATAACATCTGGGACATAAAGTCAAAAAGATATCCACTTCCCTTTGATGATGTTACTTATAAAAAAACCATTGAGATTATTGATATAGCCATCAAAAATGGCGTAAAAATTAGTGATTCACACATACTTGATATAGGTTGTGGCACTGGTATATTTACGCTCCCCCTGGCAAGGATGGCATCAAAGATAATAGGCCTTGACAACTCAAAGGCAATGTTAGAAAGGCTTAAAGATGAGGCACAAAAATGGTCTATTTCAAATGTTAGCACTTTTTTAAAGGCATGGAATGATGTGGACATTGAGACCCTCTGTTGGAAGAAGTCTTTTCATGTGGTTTGGGCATCAATGACTCCAGCAATAAAGAACGACAAAGACATATTAAAGATGGAACAATGTGCAAAAGACTGGTGTGTTTTTATTGGTTGGGCAAAAAAGAGAGAGAATGATTTTTATTCTGAAGGTTTTAAATTATTTG
>DUZI01000141.1 GCA_013349595.1 Nitrospirota bacterium | reverse complement strand
TCGATATCGAGCAAAGCCCGATCTAAATCACGATTGCCCTGTTCATACCAGTCTTTCCATCGGTTCATTGCAAAGCTCCTGCTTAACTCTCACTGTATCAAGCATTCACATACTATTTTAACTCTACCATATACTTAAACCGCTTACCAAGTAAATAAAAATTACCCAAAATCGGCGATAGAACTAAAAAGCTGGGTTGAGGCTTAGTACTTGCCGTCTACAGTGTTAAAAGTTATCCTTATCTCTCTGCCCTTGCCGTCACTTATTATGTCATCATTCCCACTTTTTGTATAAGTAAAGGCATTGCCATTTCTATCTTCTACCCTGACAAGTTACTCTATCGTTTGGTTTGTCGTATCAGATACCTTCTTATAGATATAGACAAATGATGTCTCAGGATCCATCATGTAATAATAGTTTGTATTTGCACATTCTTTTAATAATATTCATACCTCTCGTGCATTGATACTGTCCATGTTGACCCGCTCTTTGTAAAGGCTATTTCTTTGCCTAAACCTGTCTCAATAAATGCAGTTACAGGAGTGGTTGTCTTATTAACAACCAAATATCTACCATGATTACTGCTAAATCTCATGTTAGGAAAGCCATCAAATATATCCCTCTTTTGAATCAACCTGTGAGCCATAGTATATGCCATAATTAAGTGCTAAAGGCCTACCCAAGATCAAACATAGGCATACTGAAGAAATACTCGCCTGTTGCCATACTAATTTGGTCTCTGTCTTTGGCTATGGTTTTTCATTAGCCCCACTCGTTACAGTCTTTGAAACAGATGTAGTCGTAGGGCAGGTGAAACCTACACATTCCCCAGGTCCAGGTGGCCATGAATTTCCATCTGAACAAATATATACCGTTCTGTTATAACAAAAGCATTGATGTTCACCTACACCTGGAGGACACCATGCCTTAACCCCTGAAACAGACAAAAAAGTTGTTAAAAGAAAAATTATTATTGTTACTATCTTATCTATCTTGGATATTTCCCTATATTGAAATCTTTTCATTTTTTACCCTCCAAAAATTTAATTTTAATAACACTCTTAATCTCTCCTATTCCATGTTAAGGAATGCCCTTACTATAAATGCCGCCATGTGCTCCCTTGTTACATAACTCGTTGGGCAATATCTAAGTGGGTTTCGCCTACACCCTACTGTTATCTTATTGTCATAAATCGCCTTGATATAGTTGTAATAATAATTTGAGGCGTCAACATCTGCAAGGATAGATGAACTCGAAGATACCGTTTTTTTGTCATATTCCCTGCATTGTCGTATTCGTAAGTTATGCTCTTACCACCTCCATAATCTGCCTTTATCAGCCTCCCTGCGTTGTCATAGGTGTAGGTGATATTACCTCCATCTGCATCTATAACTGATACAAACAAAAAAACACTAACAACTTTGAATGCCTCATAGACTTGTCCTCCTTTGTTTGGGTTTGAGGCTTTAGATTAGATTTATTGGTTATGATATGGTGAATTGAAAAAATGTCAATAAACTTGTTATTCGAGAAACATGAAATTTGCAAAATTCTAAACCAATGTATTTTTTTTATCAATAGATTTTAAAATTAAAAATGGGTTTAATAAAGATCCTTCCTGAAGACATAAAAAACAAGATTTCTGCTGGTGAGGTTATTGAAAGACCTGCTTCTGTAGTCAAAGAGTTGATTGAAAATTCTATTGATGCAAGGAGCACGAGGATTGACATTGAGATTAGCTCTGCTGGAAAGAGATTAATAAAGGTTTCTGACAACGGATTAGGCATGTCAGTAGAAGACCTACCAATGAGCATATTACCTCATGCAACAAGCAAGATAAGCACAGAGAAAGATCTTTTTGATATTCATACACTTGGGTTCAGGGGTGAGGCACTGGCTTCAATTTCGTCAGTTTCAAAGATGAAGATCAGTTCAGCAGAAAAGGACAGAGAAGGATTGACTATTGCGGTAGAGGGAGGATTAGTTGTTAGTTCTTCACCTTGTTCAATAAAGGGTACTGTAGTTGAGGTCAGAGACCTCTTTTACAATACACCTGTTAGATTAAAGTTTTTAAAGAGTGATTTTACTGAAAATCATCACATCATTGAAACAGTGATAAACTCAGCTATCTGTAATGAAAATATTTCTTTTTATCTGCATATTGATAAATCAGAAACCCTCGCTCTATCTGTAGCCTCAAATAGACTTCACAGGCTTACACAGATATATGGCAAAGATATGACCGATAAGTTTGTCACTGCAGAGATACAAGAAGATGATTACAACATCTTGATTTTTTATAGTCAGAAAGACTTTTATCAAAACAGGAAATTTCAATATATCTTTGTCAACAATAGACCTGTAAAGGATATTGCCCTAAGTCGTAGTATTTATAATTCTTTAAAGGATATTATCCCCGAAGACAAGCATCCTGCCTTTTTTATTTATATAGATGTAAACCCTAAGATTGTTGATTTCAATGTCCACCCTGCAAAGAGAGAGGTTAGGTTTATGGATAAGTCAATTATCTTTGAACTGATTAATAGGGCTATCAACAAAAGGGAATCAACAAAAGAACAAGGCAAACTTACAGTATTAAACGAATATGAAAACAAGGATTTTTATAGCAAAACAGAACATGATTACACCTTTAGCTCTTGTTTAGTTCAGGAAAACAAAATTGACTATAAAGGCACAAATTTATTTGCCAATTATATAAGCATTGGTGATACCTTTATTGCCTTATCTCATGAAAGGGGATTGTTATTAGTTGATTATCACGCAGTCCATGAGAGGATTAACTATGAGAAGATTTTACATCGTAAGATTAAGACAGTTCCACTACTTTTTCCATGCACCGTTGAGCTTGATAGCAGCTCTTATCAGGCAATCAAAAAAAACCTTTCAGTCCTGTCTGAACTTTCTATTGAAATAGAGGATTTTGGAAATAATTCTGTCATTGTAAGGGCAATGCCTGATTTTGCCATTCATGCAGATATAGAAGTAATTATAAAAGACTTAACTGCTATTTTTATAAACAGAGATAATGCCTTTGAAGATTCTGTAAACCCTATCGAACAGATAAAAAGAAAAGTCTCTGCCTCTATTGCCTGCCATGCCTCATTGAGAGGAAGGGGCGAACTTCCAGACAAGGCTGGGATTAAAGTCCTTCTTGATGAACTTGACAGAACTACAAATCCTGACTCTTGCCCACACGGCAGGCCAACAAGGATATTTATCTCCCATAATGAGCTGCTCAAGAGATTTAAAAAAATATGATAAGTTTTCTTATTAACCAGCTATTCCCTGAAATATGCCCTATTTGCAAGAGACAATCAGACAGCATCTCCACAAGTCCTATTTGTCCAGACTGTTGGAAAGGTATTTCCCTTTATAAAGGTACAAGATGTAAGGTTTGTGGCAAGCCACATGTGTCAAGTTACGCCGAGACCTGTAGTAATTGTATAATAGTAAGACCTTTTTATACTCAGACTTTGTACTATGGGCTATACGAAGGCGTCCTTAAAGAAGCATTGCATTTGTTAAAATATAACTCTATTAAAAGACTTGCTGATTCACTTTCAAATTTAATGACAGAAATATTAGAAAATGTTGATGCTCATATTTTAATATCAATTCCCTTGCATAAAAAGAGACTTTTACAGAGGGAATTTAATCAGAGTGCAGTTATGGGATATAAAATAGCAAAGAGATTATCCATTGAATTTGATGCCTATGGTATAAAAAGAGTTGTTAACAATCCACCTCAAAGCCTTAAGAAAGTCAAAGATAGAATTGAAAATGTCAAAAACATTTTTGTGGTCAATATAGATGTAAGAGATAAAAAGATAATTCTCTTTGATGATATCATTACTACAGGTTCAACTATGAATGAGGCAGCAAGGGTATTAATAAAAAATGGTGCTAAAGAGGTGTATGCTGCAGCTATTGCGAGGACTTATCTTGAATGAAGGATTTTATCAATAAGTTTCTTAATTATCTCCGTGTTCAAAAGAATGTATCTCCTCACACATTGAGGGCATACAGGAAAGACTTAAAGGAATTTACAGAGTATTTTCAACAGCATAAACCAGAAGACATAGAGATGCTTGATATAAGAGGATTTATATCTGAAAAGATTATGGCAGGGAAATCAAAAAGTACTGTATCAAGAAAGCTTGCCACTTTGAGGTCTTTTCTGAATTATCTGTTTGATGAGGGATATGTAAAAACGAATGTAGCAAAGCTTGTCTCACCGCCAAAGGCAACAAAGCCTCTACCAAAATTTCTCACAGTTGACGATGCCTTTTCATTAGTCCAATCGCCAGAAGGGGTAGGACACCTTCCCGTAAGAGACAGGGCGATTCTTGAACTCCTCTATGCAACTGGATTAAGGGTAAGCGAAGTAGAGGCACTTCAGGTAAGTGATGTAAACCTAAAAGAAGG
>DUZI01000243.1 GCA_013349595.1 Nitrospirota bacterium | reverse complement strand
TAGGCGGCAAGAAACATAGCATGGTCGTTCTTTCTCTTTGCCCAATCTCCGTTGAGTTTGAGAAGCCTCAGCTTAAGCAAAGGGTTTGCTCCATTTCTGTACCAGCTCATTCCACCTTTCTTAAACCTCCTCGCAACTGTTATATCCACTGTTTTCTCCACAGGACAACTGCCGCAGCCATTCACCTTTGGAATGTTCTCTATCCAGTCTTGATTTGCTGCTATGTAGTAGTTTATTGCCTTCTTCATCTTCTTCTTTTTTTTCAATATCCTTTAGCCTTAAAAATCCTGCCTCAAGCCGTCTTATAATCTCTTTTGCCTTGCCCTATAATGCCAGCCCTCTTAAAAAATCCACCATCCCACTTCCCTTCTCTCCAAGGGCTATCTTGAACTCCCTCTCAAAATGTCAGATATCTAAAACTCCTATCGTATCTGGAAAATAACTCTCTTTTAGATTCCGAATCCATCCTGCTCCATCCCCTATGAAGCAGACCTCCCTAGCCTCTAAAACTCCCTGTTTAATGCCTTCTAAAAAAAATTTCTCTCCAAAACCCTCCACGCTCTCAATAGAGGCATAGCTCCTCTTATCCAAAATAGCAAAAATCTATCCTTTGAAATCATCACCCTCTGACTGAATGAAGCTCCCACTTTACATTCCATCCATTCTCCACTGCTACGGTCGTTTACAGCTGTACCATCTACCTGGATGTAAAAAACCTCCAAAACACTCCTATCCCCTGGTATAATCCTCACCCATAGATATGGGCAAAGAGGTACATAATAGTTCATAAAAGTTTTTAAGCAGGAAAGAGAGTTTGCTTTCCTCCTCATGGGTCTCTCTTTGAGAGTCACCATAATATCGACGAAATTCAAGGACTCATAGATGCTGCAAAAAACTCCATCTACTCAGGAATGGCTAAGGATGCAAGGGCAACTACATTACGGATGCTCATTGGCCACATCGAAAATCTTTCAAGCTCTATCGAGAAACTCGAAAAACAGATGAAGGCGATCCTTTCTCCTTCTTCAGAAGATGACAACTCCCTCGGTGGAAACTTCCTCTCCATTAAGGGAGTTGGCGATAAGACCCTTGCAGCGCTTATCTCGGCTCTGACGGCTCTAACTTCCCTGATTCCAAGGCCGCTGTAGGATATGTAGGCTTTTTCCCCCAAAAATCTATGAATCAGGACAGAGCAGACGAGATAACAAAATCTCTAAAAGAAGGCCAAAGGTTCTTAGGTGGGCTCTTTATATGGCTGCTGTTGCTTCTGTCAGACACAAATGAGAACCCTTTACCATA
Organism: Nitrospirota bacterium; assembly: GCA_013349595.1. GTDB lineage: Bacteria > Nitrospirota > Thermodesulfovibrionia > Thermodesulfovibrionales > Dissulfurispiraceae > DUZI01. Next base: position 3,157 of record DUZI01000243.1, on the reverse strand, counting down.
AGAAACTATCTCAGGGTAAAACTGAGTCATATGCGTTGGCAAGAAGCTTCTCCAGATCGCACTTAGCATGCTTAAATCTGGTGAAGCTTATAACCCCGCAAGGGTCTTTGTCTCACTTAAAGTTTTCAAAGAACGCTCTTTGACAACTTGTTGAATCAAAGCTTTTAAGGTGGATTCCCTGAAAATCGATTTCACCAAATGCCCTACAATCGATTTCCTTCATCTAACCCATATTTAACTATTACCTATTTTCTACCTTGACACCTCTATAGGATGTCTTATAATTTTTGACTATATTAAATTATCAGTATTAGATAATAATTACAACACCTTAAAGAATGTTATAGTAATTTTTACAAAACTTGTAAATTTATCCAATTAAAATCTATTTTTAAAAATGCTGGCAAGTCATATTCTTTAAGCATACAGAAATAAATTGTCACCTTAAACTTTTATTCCTATGACCAGACATATGAAAATAGTTTTTTCTTACACCTGCAATTTCGAGGTACTGTTTTAGGTTTCCAGGTTGAGCATATCTCAAGTTTCCCAAACCAATCTCTCCTGTGATTGCACAGACTGCACTTAAATTTACTGCATACTGTTGTCTCGCTATATTTGCCTGCCATCTTGACAATGGTTAGAGTTCCTCTGTCTTTATCTACTGCGAAAATTGTTTTGGCTGATATGGTTTCAAATGTATTAGGACAATGCCTAATAATCCTCAGGCAAAGTTCAATTGATGAGACCTGAGTGTGTCAACATAGAGCTTTCTAATTAGCCCCCTGCTGACCACAATGCCTTCATCACCTTTACCTTCGGCCAGGGATAAACTTTGCCAAGCTCAAAAAAGCCTTTTTACATTTATTAGCAGATATATTAACAATAGATTATCTCCCTGTTGGAAGATAACTGAGAGTATCCAAAAAAGACATTTTTTTGGTTATTAATGTGATAGAGAATATCTTTTATACAAAAAAGCGTGAGAAAAAGAAGGGTGTTTTAGCTAAGATAATGTGAGAGGGGACAATAAACTTGGTGGCATCAAAGATAAAAACTCCTTCATTAATCGTAGTAGCATAAACCAGACATTTCTACTTCGCTTTGACAGAGATGAACAAAAAATTTTGACAATTTAAAAATTTTTATTTATACTTTTTTTATAAACCAAAAGGAGGGAGGTGATTAATGAGATAATTGTTCAGACTGTGGGGAGGCAAACTAAATTTTTAAAAAAGGGGGAAAACATGAAATTACTACGATTATTCTTTATTATTCAATTTGTTTTAATTCCAGTTGCTGTATTTTCAGCAGAAAAAGCTAAAACAATTGACGAGCTTGCAAAGATGTATGATGTCTCTTCTTGCAAACAATGTCATTCAAAGATTTATGAAGAATGGGCAAACTCCTACCACGCAATCTCACTTGTTGGTTCTCCAAGAACATTGGCTACCATAGCAAGCACTGTTCGGGACGGTATCTTAAAGGAATGGACGAAATCTGGTGCTAAGTCTGTGAAGGATATTAAAGTTGAGCATATGATGACCTGTGCAAAATGTCATTTGCCTCAACTAAAAGATGCTACTGATGCTGTTGCACAAGAGATTGCTCAGGCTGCCCTTGATGGTTCTGCTGGTGATAGTTCTGCCGTTGAGAAACTAAAAAAAGTTGGTATTAACTGTTTAATCTGCCATAATCAAAAGTCTCTTATCCATAAATGGACAGATGGCGAGCCAGAACCAGATGTAATTTATGGGAATAAAGAGGGTGTCCATGCAGATGCAAAATTCAAAAAATTAAAAAAGAGCCCTATTTTGAAAGAGTCTATATTGTGTGGGCAGTGCCATGGTACAGGACCTAACTTTGATCTAAAAGAGCCTACTCAATGTGCAACACTTTATGGAAGTTATTTAAATGCCTATGTCCCATCAGGGGGCTCGAAGACATGTCAAGAGTGCCATATGGATAAAGGACATTTAATGCCAGGCTACAGAGACCCAGACCAAGCAAAAAAGGCTGTAAGTGTTGAAGTAAAAACAAAGGGTTATTATTTTCTGCCAAAGGCTGGTGATTCTATTCCAACTGCTAAGGTTAATGTAAAATTAGTAAACAATGCAGGTCATAGAATACCTGATGGTTGACCATCTCCCAATAGGCTGGTCCTGGATGTGACTGCTAAGACAAAAGATGGCAAAGAGATATTCAACACTTCAAAAATATACATACCTCAATCTCCTCTAAAAGGAAGGGACGACAAGATGGTATACGGTCCTTTTAGAAAATCTGGTATGATTGCCGATACATCTTTACAACCTGGTAGACCTACAGAAGAGTTTTTCGAAATCGGATTTCCCTATGAAGACATTGAAAAGGATGGCAAAAAGACAAGAAATATTAAGGCAAAGGAGATGGATATAACTGTAAGGCTATGGTATCTCCCTGCCGGAGGTAACCATCGTGATGATGCTGCTACACCTATTAATAAGGCAAAATATCTGTTCTATGAAACTACAAGAAAAGTTACTGTAAAATAAGAATCACAAAAAAAAGCCCTTCAGAATCTTTGAAGGGCTTTTTTATGAGAAGGATATTGTCAAGTCTTTCTGTAAACCCAAAAATAGCGCTTAGGAAGGGCTGTTTCAGGCTTTTTTATAATCGACAGATTTTATTTAATTTTGCTTTATTCATTATAATGCAATGCCTTATGGCAAAGCCCTACAAACTTTTTTTTATAAGGTGTCGTATAAAAATCCTTCACCAGCCCTTCCTACTTGATTTTGTTAAGTTCTCAGTTCTATCGCTGATTTTGGGTTTAATCTCCTTATCTTCTTCAAACAGCCTCAGAACTTTGCCTGTTGCTTTTGGCCTTCTTTCTGCCTGCTGACGCACACTCTGCGTTCTTTATCCCAACCAGCAGCCTTATACCAACCCGATCCTGCTTGTATCCCGTCTTGAACATCAATCCACTGCCTATATGCTGCAAACATCCGTTGTTCCGGAGCGTGCAACTTTGCCGCTATGATAGGGTATCGGCCGCTGACTATCTTCAAGATGCTTAAATATACTCTGATGACAAAAACCGCTGTCAGCCCTCAATAAACCTATCTTCTTATCTGCCAACTTATTATCCTCCAGAAATCCTTCAAAATTATTGCAT
>DUZI01000198.1 GCA_013349595.1 Nitrospirota bacterium | reverse complement strand
GAACTCAAAAGCAGAAAATACATGATTGGTGGAATCGGCTCAAGGGTTAGTAACATTGTTCATACACAAGGATGGATTCATTGTCACAGTGCTGCCGTTGATGCATCTGCACTTGTTAAAGTACTTATGGATGAATTTGCCGATTATTTTACCACCAAAGAAACACCAAATAAGGTTCGCTTTGCAGTTGCTTGTTGCACCAATATGTGTGGTGCAGTCCATTGCTCTGACATAGCCTATGTAGGTATTCACAGAAAAATTCCAAGGATTGAGCATGAAAATATTAAAAACATGTGTGAAGTCCCATCTACGGTAGCCTGTTGTCCTACAAATGCTATCAGCCCAGATCCAGCAAAGAAGAGCTTAAAGATTAACGCAGATAAATGTATGTATTGTGGTAACTGCTATTCAGTCTGCCCTGCATTACCAATATCAGACCCAGATAACGACGGAGTAGCAATAGTTGTAGGTGGTAAGGTTGGTAATCTTAGAAGTAATCCAAAGTTTTCAAAACTTGTTGTTCCTTTTATAAAGAATAACCCTCCAATGTGGCCTGAGGTTGTTGAAGCTACAAAAAAAATATTCAATGCCTACCTATCTGGTGCAAAAAAACACGAGAGGGTCGGTGAATGGGCAGAAAGGATTGGCTGGGAAAAATTCTTTAAAATTACTGAATTACCATTTACATTCCAGCATATAGATGATTTTACTATTGCAAGAGAAACCTTTAGGACTGCTGCAACATTTAAGTGGTAAACCTGAATAAATTTTTAGTTTTTGAACAATAAAGAGACAGAGTTTAACTCTGTCTCTTTAAATATTATTATAAAAAGGGGTTTAAGACAATGGAGAAAGAAGAGATCAAACAGAAAATTTACGACTTAGTAGTAAAATCAACAGGGAAGAAAAAACTTAAATCAAGTGATATACAGAAACAAATCTCTACAGACTGTAATTGTAGCAGAGATGATGTTAAAGATGCCTTAAAAGAATTAATGGATGAAGGAAAATTGATTTACACCTATTTTGGTGGAAGCTATGTAGAATTACCACCAAATCAGTAAATAAAAATAATAATATATAAAATAGAAGGCAGTCTGCATATTCAAAAAGACTGCCTTTTTATTTTAAAAAGGCTTTTAAAAAGGCTTTTAAAAAATGTAGGGGAAAAAGGATAATAATTCTCCTTTATAAAGATGGATTACAGGAGTTCCAATATAAAGTAGTGATGTAGAATAGCAATAGTGCAGTACTCCTTTTTCAGACTATTGCAAAGTTGTTTTGCAAGTATTATTTAGAAGTGGGGATTATAAGTTTTCAGAAAGTATGATTTGTTATAAAATTTGACAATATCATGGATATTAAGATATTTCCTACATTGATTATTGCTGGTATAAAGGGCGGCAGTGGCAAGACTACTATTACTTTAGGTATTATTGGTGCCTTAAGCAAAAATTATAAAGTCATTCCTTTTAAAAAGGGTCCTGATTACATAGATTCGGGCTGGATGTCTTTATCAGCCAAAAGTCCTTGTTACAATCTTGACCCTTATCTTGTAAGCAAATCAAAGGTATTAGAGTCTTTTATAAGGCATTTTGATGGAGATATTGCAGTCATTGAAGGCAATAGAGGCCTCTACGATGGGTTAGATTTGCAAGGCTCTTATAGCACTGCCGAATTGTCTAAAATGCTAAAAGTTCCTGTCATACTTGTTATAGATTGCACCAAGATAACAAGAACTGCCTCAGCCCTTGTCCTTGGCTGTCAAAAAATGGATGAAGATGTAATGATAAAAGGAGTAATTTTAAATCAACTCTCAAGTTCAAGACATGAAAAGATTATCAGGTCTTCTATTGAGCACTATTGTAAAATTCCTGTGCTTGGAGCTATGCCAAGGTTGGATGACAAAGAAATGCCAGAAAGACACATGGGACTTTTACCTATTCATGAACATAATAATACAGAAATAGTTATTAATAGGCTTTCAGAGAAGGCGATAAAACATATAAACATTTCAGCCTTGAAAGAGATTGCCACTAAAAATGCACCAAGTTATATGCATGAAATTGAATTTTCTTCAAAAAAAACACAATCTTATAATCCTGTTAGGATTGGTGTAATTATTGACAAGGCTTTTCAGTTTTATTATCCAGAAAATATTGATGCACTCAAGGATGAGGGTGCAGAGATAGTTATGATTAATTCAATGTATGATAATGAACTTCCCAAAATAGATGGTTTATATATAGGGGGTGGTTTCCCTGAAACAAATGCCATCAGACTTGCCAAAAATAAAACCTTTAAAGAATCTTTGAAAAGGTCTATTATAAGAGGTTTGCCTGTATATGCTGAATGTGGCGGGCTTATGTATCTTGGAGATAAAATCGTCATTAACAATCAAGGTTATAATATGACAGGTATTTATGATATTATCTTTGAGATGCACACTAAACCTGTAGCTCACGGATATACTGAGGCAATTGTGGATTCTGATAATCCCTTTTATCCAGTAGAAACGGTAATTAGAGGGCATGAATTTCATTACTCATCTGTATCAGGCAATCTTGAAAGATGCAAGTATTCTTTCACCATGAAAAGGGGTAAAGGTATTTTTGAAAAAAAGGATGGAATAGTTTATAAAAATTGTCTTGCTACTTATACCCATATTCACGCACTTGGAACTAATGAATGGGCAAAGGGTATGATTAGGAAGGCAAAGGAGTATAAATATGAACCTTAAATATGCACCTGAATGTCCTTTTTGTGGAAGATTTATAAAAAGACCTAAAAACACAAGGACAGAATTTGGAGAACTTATATATGAAAAATGTATCTGTGGAGCTCTTTATGCCTGTGATCCTACAGGGCGAAATTTAGGAGAAGTCTTTGTTGATGCAATGGCAATATTTGCTGGCAATTGGGATATTGAAAGTAATGCATCAAATAATAATTATTTTATAAAGGAACTTGATTATGATTTAAAAACTCACAGGTATATTAACGAAAAGGGAGAGAATCGTTCATCAGGCAGGCTAATCTTTATTAACAAATCAGATATAAAAAAAAGATACGAGGCACCAGTGAAGAAATCAGATGGAAATATAAAAAAAATGCTCATAGGATTTTTGCAATCGCAAGATTTTAATAGAATTGCTGAAATATCTGAAGGTAATCAGTCTGTAATTAGCAAACTAATATCATTATCTTATGACAAAGAGGATTTAATTGCGTGGAGGGCAATAGAATCTTTTTATTCAATATCAAAAAAACTTACACCAATAGATCAAAGTTTTGTTAGAAATACTATTCGCAGGTTACTATGGTCAATGTCCGATGAGTCAGGGGGTATTGGTTGGAGTGCCTGCGAGATACTTGGTATGATTATTAGTGCAAATGTTAAGGAATATGATGATATAATCCCATTATTATGGTATTTTAGGGAAGAAGAAATGTTTAAACCTGGAGTTATGTGGGCAATCTATCATATCGCTCTATCTGATAAAGAAAGATTATTATCTATTTGCTGTGATGATCTAATTAAATATGTTAATGATAATAATCCTTATGTGAGGGTTTACGCCCTCCGTTGTATAAATACTATAGGCTGTCAATTAAATGATTCTGTTTTGGATTTAGAATCTATTGCTACAGATGAAAAGGTAACTTATTATGAAAAGGGGCAACTGATAACTTCAACGGTAGCTGATTTATTAAATATGTATATAAAGAAATGATTAGTAATTTTAATTAGTTTATAATTTATTTTTATTTGACATCTAAACATTCACTATATTAACTTTTAGAGCTTTTTTTTAAGAGTTTAAAATTATATTATTTAATAATTTTTAGCCTTAAACTAAAAAAACAAATCAACAAGGAGGATGCAAATGCCAGCAATTGATTTTCAAGGCAAACAGATTGAAGTGGATGAGGACAGTTATTTAGTGAATCTTGATGACTGGTCTCCAGAATTAGCAACACAACTTGCTTCAAACGATGGTTTAACTCTAACAGACAGTCATTGGGAAGTAATCAACTTTTTGAGGGATTATTATCAGAAGTATCAGATTGCACCTATGATAAAAATCCTCGTAAAAGAAATTGGTAAGGTCATGGGGCCTGAGAAGGGGAACACCAAATACCTTTACGAACTTTTCCCAGATGGACCTGCAAAACAAGCATGTAGATATGCAGGATTACCTAAACCTACTGGCTGTGTATAAATTCTATTCATAGAAAAAAAGGCGTCTTTTTAGTAAAAGACGCCTTTTTTTGTTTTATTAATCAAAAAAGCATTAAGTTAACAATAATTCTATTTAGAATTCAAGGAAGGGGGTCAGTAAAAACAAATAATAATGGTTTTGAAATCACTCCTATTAGAAAAAAAGGATTCCCTTGTAGATAAGTGGTTTGATCAGATTGCAGGGTTATATCCTATCCAAACAACAGTATTTCTAAAGGGT
>DUZI01000248.1 GCA_013349595.1 Nitrospirota bacterium | reverse complement strand
TTCATGTCTCATTAAGAAATAATAAACAGTCTTCTTGCATTTTAGGTTTGCTTCTTTTAGATAAAACCAATAGGAACTTTGACCAAGTTTTCTCACTATATTACCCTCAAGCCCTGTCTCTTCCTTGACCTCACGGATTGCTGCATCTACTATTTTTTCACCCTTGTTAATCATGCCTTTAGGGAGTGTCCAGAGCTTTCTATTTTTAACAGAAATCAAGGCTACCTCTGGGATATTGTTTGGATTTTCCCTAAAGATTATTCCGCCAGCTGATTGTAGGTATTTTATTTTTGCTGGTTTAATCAAGGTATTGGTGTCCCCGTTATAATTCTAAATATATCGTTATACATGGCAAAGGCCATTAACATAATAATCAAGGCAAGACCTACTCGTTGAGATACGATGACCACTTTTTCACTAATTGGTCTTCTGATGATGGCTTCTATTGTTAAAAATAATATATGGCCCCCATCAAGTATTGGTATAGGTAATAAGTTTAAAATACCCAAATTTATACTGATTACTGCACAGAATAAAAAGAAACTAATAAATCCTGTTGATGCAGTCTTTTCTGCTAATTGAAATATGAGAATTGGGCCTCCAATGTTGTCAGCAGGGACAATTTGCTGAATAAGTTTTACAATGCCTACAAAGGTCAAGTAAATAATCTCCCAAGTCTTATTAAAGGCCTTTTGTATTGCCTCAATTGGATTGCTTTGTAGCGTGATAACGTTATCAGATGGTTTGATGCCTATCAATCCAACTGTCTTTTCTTCGCCAAAGATGTTTTTTGTAGTCTTTGGCTCAGGTGTTATGGTCAATGAGAGTTTTTGATCCTGTCTATCAATGACAAAATTTAATGGTTTGTTTGCGCTTTTATATATAATGTCTGTCATCTCTGTCCATTGCTTTATCTCTTTTCCATTGATAGAAATAATCTTATCACCAGAGGTTAGTCCGCTTCTGTAGGCTGGGGTGTTTTCCATAACCTCACCAACTATAGGAAGTAATGCGGGTACACCGTATATGTAAACAGCAAAAAAGATAAACACTGCAGTTAGTAGATTAAATAAAGGCCCACCAAATACTACCAGAATCCTTTTAGGTATGGTTTGATTTCTAAAAGAACGGGGATCATTGACAGGATCAAGTGCAGGGGTGATTCTAATCTCAGATTTTGCCCCTTTGTCATCGTCTGCTTCTATATCCTCACCAAGCATTTTTACATACCCTCCAAGTGGAAATGCAGATAGGAGATACTCAGTCTCACCAATCTTTTTACCAATTATCTTTGGTCCAAAACCAATTGAGAACTTGAGCACTCGTATATTGAAGAGTTTAGCAAAAAGAAAGTGTCCAAGTTCATGAATAAATATTATAAATCCGAATAGCAATATTGCATAAATTATAGTCAATTTTTTATTACCTCCATAGTCTTATTTCTCGCCCATCTATCAAATTCTAAAATGATTTCAATATTAGATAACTCAAAGGGTTGGTGTATATTCATTACCTTTTCTATTATAACAGGAATTTCAATGAATGAAATCATTGAATCAAGAAAGGCAGATACGGCAATCTCATTTGCAGCATTTAATACAACTGGCATGGACTTCCCAATCTTCATTGATTCATAAGCAAGCGACAGACATGGGAAGGTTGTCTTATCAGGCTTTTCAAAGGTTAGTTTCCCAAGAATTGATAAATCGAGAGGCTCCATTATATTTTCTAATCTTTCAGGATAAGATAGGGCATATGCAATAGGCCCTTTCATGTCAGGCATAGATAATTGGGCAAGACAGCTACCATCTTTGAATGCAACTATTGAATGAATTATACTTTGTCTATGGATGAGTGCCTCAATATTATTTGGTGATAATCCAAAGAGATGATGTGCCTCTATCATTTCAAGCCCTTTGTTCATCAATGTTGCAGAATCAATGGTAATCTTTTTACCCATTGACCAATTAGGATGTTTTAAGGCATCGTTTACAGTTACCTTAGCAAGTTCTTCTCTTTTCATGCCACAAAATGGACCACCTGATGCGGTTAATATAAGTTTTTTGATAGATTTTTTATCTTGCCCCTGAATACATTGAAATAAGGCACTGTGTTCACTATCAACGGGAATGATATGGTTACCCCTTTCATTCATTTCTCTTATAAATAAATCACCTGCTGAGACAAGAACCTCTTTATTGGCAAGGGCTATTGTCTTACCGCTTTTTAAGGCGTAATAAGTTGGCTCAAGACCAGCACATCCAACTATGGCAGCAACTACAATTTGAGCATCATCAAGACATGCCAACTCAACAAGCCCTACCTCGCCACTTAATACAGTAACCCCTTCCTTTGTGAGTGAGTCCTTTGCCAATTTGTAACTATTTTCATCACTTATGCAAACAAAGGCAGGCTTAAAAAGCTTAACTTGATTAATTAATTTGTCAATAGCGGTATTTGTGGATAATCCTAATACTTTGAATCTATCTGGATATTTGGCAATAACCTCAAGGGTATTTGTTCCTATTGAGCCTGTAGAACCTAAAATAACAATATTTTTCATTCTATTATTTTCTCATAACAGTATCAGCAAAAAAAGATACAAGGCAGGACCAGCAAACAAAGAACCATCAAGTTTATCAAGGAAACCACCATGACCTGGGACTAACATGCCTGAATCTTTAATATTTGCATCCCTTTTAAACATTGACTCGACTAAGTCACCAATAATAGTAACAAAACCTATTGAAAGCCCAAGTAAGGCAATCTTTAATAGTCCCATGTAATCAGCAAAGATCTCCCTCTGGAAAATCCCTAAAAGCCAACTAATTAATAAAGCAGATAAGATGCCACCAACTAAAGAGCCTATGGCACCCTCCATTGTCTTGTTTGGACTGACCTCATAATAGAGTTTTCTTTCGCCTAAGCTTTTTCCGATATAGTAGGCAAGGCTGTCAGAGGCCCAAACGCATCCATATAGTAATATTATCCACTCACTTCCAAGCATCCTCAAATAAAGCTGAGGGAGCATAAGTGTAGGAACATAAGTAATACCTACAATAGCAGGTGACAAATCCTTTAAGGACGATTCAGGGTTTTTTATATAAAAGAGCCTGAAAGTAGTCAAAACAATAAAACCCAGTATAAGGACAATCATATGTAAGCCCATATTTATCAAGGGATGGCAGGAGGCATCCTTGTAAAAATAAGGGAAGGAAATTAATAAAATCCCAATAATAATAGAAATGACTGATATTTTGGTATTTAATCTATACATGCTATTAAACTCCCATTGGGCAAGGGCAGTAATAAAGACAAGTAAAAAGAGGAAATAAACAGGTGATAAGACAGTCACATAAAGATATAGTAAGGGGAGGGTAATGAGAGCTACAATAAACCTTTTGCTATGCAAAGATGCCCCTTTTTACCTTTCCAAATCGCCTGTCACGGGTCCTATAGTTTTGAATAGCCTCAAAGAGTTCCTCTTTAGTAAAGTCGGGCCATAAGGTCTCTGTGAAATAAAATTCTGAGTAAGCAGCCTGCCATGTAAGGAAATTACTTATCCTCAATTCTCCACTTGTGCGGATAATAAGATCAGGGTCAGCAATGTTTGCAGTATCAAGAAGTTTAGAAAATGTCTCTTCTGTAATATTTTCAGAGGGTATTTTAAGTGTGGCAATCTTTCTCGCTGCCCTCACAATCTCATCCCTGCCACCATAACTCAAGGCACATTGAAGTATTAAATTATTATTATTCTCTGTTGCCCTTTCAAGAGACTCAATGGCATTTAATATATGAGGTGATAATCTTTCTCTATTGCCGATTACCTTAAATCTTATACCCTCTTTAATAAAATTCATAAACTCTCCATTAATAGTCTTTTCAAGGAGTTTCATTATAACCGTAATTTCTTCATGAGGACGCATCCAGTTTTCTAATGAAAAGGCATAGAGAGAAAGTACATCAATACCATAACTAACGGAGACATTTACAATCTCTTTGACCCTCTCAACACCCCTTTTATGACCTTCGTAACGAGGGAGTCCTCTCATCTCTGCCCAGCGTCCATTGCCGTCCATAATGATACCTATGTGAAAATTTTTGTCTTTTTTATTCATCATTATTGGTGCAAAAAAAGATTAATATTTTATCAGTAACCTTTTGAATTTATCTATACTTTTAATCAACCTTAAAATAGCGATTGGAAGGGCTGTTTCGGAATTTTTATAATCGACGAATTTTATTTATAATTTTGATTTATACAATTAAAACAATGCCTTATGACAAGCCCTAGGAACTTTTTTTTATAAGGTGTCGTATAAAAATTCCACACCAGCCCTTCCTATCTTACTTGTTGATTTTATTAAGCTTTTTAGTTCTATCGCCGATTTTGGGATCAACCCAAAAATAGCGATAGTAAGGGCTGTTTCAGGATTTTTATAATCGACGATTTCATTTTAATTTTGCTTTATTCTTTATAATGCAATGC
>DUZI01000255.1 GCA_013349595.1 Nitrospirota bacterium | reverse complement strand
TGAGTCGCTGGATTTTCTTGATATTAACTATCGTCTTGAGCAAAAGTTTGGTATCAAAATGGCAAGACAATTTATCCTTGAGCATGTAGAGGAGATGTTTGGGGAGGGTTCCGCCATAGACGATACAGGTAAACTGACTGATAAGGCAATTGAGTTGCTGAAGATAAGGCTTGGTGAAAAGGCAGAAGGGCTCAAACCCGGTATTTATATAGATGAGGTTACATCATTAATTACCGTTACTTCTTTGGCTCATGGTGTCATGGAAATCCTCCAAAGCCTTCCAGATAAATGTCAATCTTGTAGTTCAGACAAATGGAAGATTGCAGAGGAACTTCAGATAATTTGCTCATCTTGTAATGAACCTGCCGAGTATTCAAATGGTGATGACTTAATAAGACAGTATCTTGAAAAGGTTCAGGAGGAAAAGAAGATCTTTCCCTAATGAAAAAAAAACGAGTAGTCATCACGGGTTATGGACTTATTACCCCTCTTGGCAAAGATGCAATAGAGACCTTTGACAAGGCATCAAAGGGCATATCAGGTATTGATTATATAAAGTCTTTTGATACAACAGGGTTACCATGCACTATTGGTGGTGAGGTCAAGAATGAATGGATTAGTGATTTAGAAAACTCCAGATTTTCCAAATATGCCTCAAGGGGTTGCTTGCTTTTGCTGAGGGCTGTTCAGGAGGCTTACGAACAAGCAGGATTAAAAGAGATAACTAACACTTCCCAGATAGGTATCTCTATTGGTTGTCATGGAGACAATCCAAAGGTCAAAGATATGGTATTCGTACACAAATTTTATGATGGTAAAGGAAATTGGGATTATCATAAATTACAAAAGGCTGGAGGTTATTCCTTCTTAAATTTTATGAAGAGAAAACCTGATATTGTGACATCGATAATTGCCCATAAGTTTGACTGTAAAGGGCTTAATATAGTTACCGTTTCAGCATGTTCGGCTGGTGCTCAGGCAATCGGAGAGGCTTATAAGGCAGTAATTGATGGAAGATGTAAGGTAATGATTACAGGTGGAGCAGAATCTATAATTGACTTCTTTGGTTATCTTGGTTTTACTTTGCTCAAGGCATTGGCGGAGAGATATAGTTCTCCTCAAGGTGCCTCTCGTCCTTTTGACAGAAAGAGGAGTGGTTTTGTTATGTCAGAGGGTGCAGGTGTCCTCATTCTTGAGGATTATGAACATGCTACTACAAGAGGTGCAAAAATATACGGCGAGGTGCTTGGTTATGGCTCTTCTACAGATGCTTATAGAATAACTGACATGCATCCACAGGGATTAGGTGCAGTCATAGCTATGAAAAAGGCAATTGCTGATGCAGGGTTGACGACAAATGATATTGACTATATTAATGCCCATGGCACATCAACCATTCAAAACGATATTACAGAGACACTTGCCATAAAGCAGGTCTTTGGTGAAAGAGCAAGGGAGATACCAATAAGTTCAAATAAGTCAATGCTTGGTCATACAATAGCTGGTGCAGGTGCAATAGAGGCAGTGTTAACCATAATGGGTATGAACAACTCAATAATACTTGCAACTATTAATTATGAATTCCCTGACCCAAAGTGTGACCTTTATTATGTCCCAAATAAGGCAATTATGAAGGAGCATAAGATTGCCCTTTCTAATTCTTTTGGTTTTGGTGGGCAAAATGCTTGTCTGTGTCTTGGCAAGTTTTTATCTTGAGGTTTGACTAATTGTATCCCAAGGCATATATCACATCTGTGGGACTTATTACAGCATTCACAAAAGATTTTGAAAATTTCATCAATTCAAAGATTCCTGAAAGAGATAAATGTAGCACCGATTTCTTTGATTTAAAAAATCATAGTATTTGCAATATTTCTAAGGATTCTCTTGATATATCATCCAAGGATTCTCGTATTATGGGGAAACATACCTTGATGTTGATTAAGGCATCAGAAGAAGCCTATAAAAAAACAGGATTTGATAGGTATAATCCAGAGGAAATTGGTTATTTCTCTGCTATTGGAATGATTGATTATGAAAATGAAGACCTATTGTCTGCTGTCATAAAATCAATGAAAGAGGGACAATTTGATTTGCAGGAATTCTTTAAAAAGGGATACAGGGAGATTTATCCCCTATGGCCACTTTCAATGCTTAATAACATTTCGCTCTGTCAATCAGCAATTAGACTAAATATAAAAGGCGACAACTGTGTATTTACTCCACACTCTGACGCATCTTTACATTCAATTAACGAAGCAATATGGTCAATTTCAAATAATAAAAGCAAGGTTGCCCTTGCAGGGGCAGTAAGCGAGGTAATATCGCCTCAAAGTATTGCAAGATATATTTTATGTAACACAAACAAAAGTAGAGTCTCCTCACCAGAGATGCCAGTTGATATTTATATGGCAGAAGGTTCAGTGTTTTTCGCTATAGAGGGTGAAACAACAGAGAATAAAAAATTAGCAAGTTTATCTGGTTTTGGTGCATCCTTTGGTTTTGATGATGTATCTGGTGGGGTCACAGAGCAGGCAGTAAAGTCTTCAATGTATCAAGCTTGTAGAGGCAAGAAGGTTGATTTGGTATTTACCCATTATAGTAGGCAACAGGATTCCTTTAATGAGATAAGTGCAATAAAGGGGATTTTTGGTGATGATGTGGAGTTTGTTTCGACAAAATCTCTAATTGGCGATATGCTTACTTGTGCAGGTGCCTTTGATTGTGCTTTAGCTGTAAGTCTTTTAAATGATAAGATGCCTGTTTTTATAAATGGACATGTAAAGGAGAAAAAATATAATACCATATTAATCAATGCCTTTAGTGTAGAAGGAAATGTAACATCAATTCTCGTAGAAAGGGTATAAGATGAGATTTTTATATTACGACAAGATTGATTATATTGAAACTAATAAAAAGATTGTAGGGACAAAGACCTTTTCTTTGTCAGAGGAATTTTTTAGGGGACATTTCAAAAAGCAACCTCTTATTCCATCGGTGATTTATATAGAGACAATGGCACAGTTGCTTGGATGGCTCATAATATATTCAAATGACTTTAGATTATCTTCAATCATGACACTTATAGAGGATGTAAATGTTTATGGTGATTTAAGACCCGGTTTTAAGGCAGAGATACATGGGGAAATAATAAAATCAAGCAAAAAAGACACACTCGGAAAGGCGTGGATGATTTCAGAAGGTAGAGAAATAGCACAATTAAACAGGATTATCTATGGACATTTTCATAATGTAGATAGTCAAAAACTTAAAGATTGGTTTTATTACTATAGCGGTATTAAAGTAACATAGATTCATATTAAATTTATGAACTTTTTCAAGGTTCCACCTTTTAAAGATGCCCATGTTCACTTTGTAGTAGATGGAAAGCCTATAAGTGATGAAGGAATCATAAGCATTGGTAAGGAATTTCAAAAAATGGGTATATTTGAGGTCAGGGATATGGGTTTTAGTACTGCTGAAGGTTTCAGGGCAAAAAGACTTATAGGTGATAAGATTAAGATCAAAACCTGTGGTTATGCACTGTATAAGAAAGGCACCTATGGGGTCTTCTTAGGCAAAGGGATTGATAATGTAAAAGAGGCAAGAGATTTGGTAAGTCAGATAATAAAAGAGGGGGCAGATTTTATAAAGGTAGTAAATTCAGGGATAGTTTCACTAAAAAGTAAGAATTATATTAGTCCAGGAGGTTTTACATTTGAAGAATTAAAGATAATTTGCCAAGAGGCAAAAAACAAGGGTCTTGAGATAGTTTGTCATGTAAATGGTGACAAGGCTATCAGAGATGCCATAAAGGCTGGGGTAGTATCAATAGAGCATGGTTATTTTGCATCCATGGAAACACTACAAGAAATGAAAGAAAAATTAGTTTCCTGGACACCTACAGTATTTTCGCTAAGGCAATATTCTATTTTGTTAAAGGATGATGAAAAAAATATCTTGCAAAGGATTATTGATAATCATTTAAAGTCAATAAACTATGCCTCAACAATAGGAGTGAAGATAAATATTGGCACTGACAGTGGCTCAAGACATGTAAAACATGGCGAGTCCTTTTTTGATGAGTTAAGATTGTTAAAACAATCTGGTATTGATTTGCAAAAGATATTATCATACGCTTGCATGGATGAGGAAGACTATACAGGTAAATATCTTTTATTAAAAGAAGATTTTATCGATACAAGAGAAGTTCAAATAACATCTGTCACCCCAAAATCAGCGATAGAAGTAAAAAGCTTAATAAAATCAGCAAGTAAGATAGGAAGGGCTGGTGAAGGATTTTTATACGACACCTTATAAAAAAAAGTTCCTAGGGGGGCTTTGTCATAAGGCATTGTTTTTAATGTATAAATCAAAATTATAAATAAAATTTGTCGATTATAAAAATCCTGAAACAGCCCTTACTATCGCTAGGTTTTAATAAAATTATTGACAAAAGAAAAATATTCTGATATGATATGCAGGTTTTTTTCTTG
>DUZI01000286.1 GCA_013349595.1 Nitrospirota bacterium | reverse complement strand
CACCAAGACAGCTCTCACAATAAACACACTCACTACTCTGGTAAGGATCTGACTTGCCATCAACCATTCTAAATACAGCCTGAGGGCATATATTGACACACTCTTCACATCCTTCACATTTAGGAACATCAACTGTGACCATGTACATTATAAAATCACCTCCTTTTTTTGTTATAATTTACTGAGAAATGTAAAAATAAACTGTGATTCTATAAAAGCCAATTACGGGATGTCAAATTTACATTTTTTTGACATTCAATATTGTTATAAGATTAAGTATCTCCATTAGATTATAAAGTCTATCATCTCTTACTAAAATGGACATAACTATCTTATCAACATGCACAAGCTTTAATAAAAAACCAATGACCGATGAGGGCATTGAAACTGAGTCAGATATTCTGATAGTGATTGAGCTAGCACCTTTATTAATTCTGGAACGCACTACATCTTTAATGTTTTGATAATCCTCAATGCTCTGAATATTACCAGTTATAGTTACTTCTGAGGCCCCTGTTGCCTTGACTTCCATAAATTAACCTCCTTTTAATAACTTTTTATTTATAGTTGCTTCATTACCAAGTCGGTTATAGTATATGCCATCAAGTATACTTTCAGCAATTCTCACGCCTCTACCTGATAATTGGGTATTGTCCTTGCCACTATCGTATAATAAACTTACATCAAATCCCTTGCCTTCATCAGTAATAATAACATTAACCATAGTGTAATCGTTATATTCATTTATAATAATCTTTACAAGGATACACTTTTTATTATCCTTTTCATATTCAATTAAATACTCCTCATATTTATCAGTAGAAATAAGAATCTTCTTTTTCTCAGAGTCTAAATCAATGTTACCGTGTTCATAGGCATTATAAATTATTTCAGAAAGGGCACACATAAAAACAGGCAATTCATCAGCCTTTAAGTAATCCATCAAGAGGTTGTTAATCTCATCGGTGATTACAGTAATATCTTTTATCTTGTTTTCAATTAAAAATTGCCTATTGATTGATGATGAATTTAAGAGGTTTAAAAATATTATGGTAATATCGTCTGTAAGATTATCCATAAGAACGGAAAATCTACTATATAATTCCTTTGCAGAATGACTCTTTGAGAAGTCCTCTATTAGATAATCTGCATAGAGTTCATTCTTTTTTGAAAAACACTCATTCAACCCATCAGTATAAAAGAGCATCTTTGTGACACTTGATAAATCATATTCTCCAATGACAAAGGGCATGTGAAATTTCATAATGGGAGGGTTATTGCTTTTTATCATTTTTATTTCATTATTTTCATCTAAGAGCAATAAAGGTGGCATTGAAAATAGTGCATAATGCATTAAACAATTCTTAAAATCAATAAAAATAAATGATACGCATACTATCTCATCTTCTAACAACTCTGTTTGAATAAAATCATAGTATGATTCAATACACTCTTTTAGTGAAAAATTACCTGCCTCTCTGTATTTGTTTGATAGATGGTTTATATACGATGTTGACAGTATCGCAGTAACAGAAGCTGACAAACCCTTTCCCATGGCATCAATCAGGGTAATAAGATATTTTTTATCATCAATCTTTCTTATTAGATAACTATCACCACTCATAATATCAAGGGGTTTAAATAAATGACTACAGTGCCATTCCTTTATACCAGCACAATCCAAATCAATCTTTCTCATAAAAAGGTCATTTCTGATTATTCTGAGCTCTTTCTTAAAGGCCCTTTCTTGCTGAAGCGAATGATATTTTTCTCGGTATTTAAATAGCTCAAGTTCTTGTTCCTGTGTCTTTCTCTGAAGGTTTTCTAAAATCACCCTTTGAGTAGCAATCTCTATGGCACTGTATAAGTTATCAAAATTGATTGGTTTTGCAACAAATTGAGTCACACCAAGGTTGATTGCCCGTATCAAAAACTCTGTATCCATATAACCTGTCAGAAGTATTACCGGGGTTTTTGTATCCTTTTTTCTTATCTCTTCGATCATATCAAGCCCTGACATTTTAGGCATAATATTGTCTGTAATTATAAGGTCTATATCATTTTTTTTAAAAAGTTCAAGCCCCTCAATTCCATCATTGGCAATGAAAAGGTTTTTAAAAAAACCCTGTAATTTCTTGCTTATAAGCACTCTAAAAAATTCTTCATCCTCCACATATATCACAGTCAGATTTGTAGTCAACTCTTTAATATTTGCTAAATCCTTCACTATGCTTTGACTCCTGTATTAATATGATTATCAAACAAGAAATTAATTAACATTCTCTCATCATTTATTATGGAAACCTTAAGCTTGTTATCATCAAAGGGGAGATATTTTATAAAACTCCTTAGCTCGTATTCTGTAATCAATCTCTTTAATTCATCCCAATCGATACGATCAACCATTATTTCATCTAAACTTATTTTTATTGAAACATTACAATTAATTTGTGAAAGTCTCTTTGAAAGTCTTATGTTATCCACATTCTCCTGTATAAGCCTTTTTATTCTATTGTTTCTTATTTCCGAGATTCTATTGATGAGGTTATCTATATCTGAAAAATCCCTAATTAACTCTGTTGCCCTTTTCTCGCCAATACCTTTCACGCCTGGTATGTTATCAATACTATCACCTGTTAAAGCCATTAAATCCACTATCTTTAACGGCTCTAGTGAATACTTCTCAATTACATACTTACTATCTAAAATTGTATCCTTTTGAGAATCATAAATTTTTATCCTATCATTTACTAATTGAAAAAAATCCTTATCTCCACTCAAGATTAATATCTCATGTCCTTCCTTATAAAAATTATTTGCAATGGTTCCTATAATATCATCTGCCTCAACACCAGCAATCTGTAAAATCTTTACTGACAAAGCCTTCAGGAAATCTTTGATTATGGATACTTGGATGATAAGCTCTTCAGGCATTGGAGGGCGATTTGCCTTATATTGAGGGTAGTAGCTATGTCTATCAGTTGGTTCCTTTGAGTCAAATACTGCAACAACTGCCTTTGCCTTTAATTCAAAGATTAATTTAAATAGTAATCCTACAAAACCAAAGACTGCATTTGTAGGTATGCCCTTTGAGTTGGCAAGTACCCTTATCGCATGAAAAGACCTATAAAAATAGGCATTTCCGTCAATTAAGTATATCTTCAAAATCTACTCTATCTTGAAAAGATTAGACACTTATCCTTTTTATAGAACCCTTGCTAAGATCCATTATGCCAAGTCCAAACTGGTCAGCAATCTTTACATAGCCAAGGTCACTGCCTTTCATGCCAAAAAGTGTTGCACCAAATGAATCAACAGCCACCTGATCCCTACTGACTATTATAGTATCCATCTTTTTTACATCTGAAAGACTGCCACCTTGAGGACCATTAGCAGTCAAAATCCTTACCGCATCAAGGACAGTAAGGGTAGGTTTAATAACAAGGGACAAATCCACAAGGCTTTCATCAAGTTTTTGATGAATATGTCTTCTTGAACCACCCATCACACCCATCCAATTTTTCATTGCCATTGTGAGTTTGGACAGACTATGATGCTTTGCAATGGGGACATTGATAACCTTATCTGCCTCTAAGAGATCAATATAAAGTGGCCAGGACTTTAAGACTTGTCCCTTGATTGTCACATCTTTAAATCTCTTTTCATCAACATAATGAAGTTCACCGCCATATCTTTTAACTGCCTGCTCAATTCCACTTTGTACATAACACCGTCTTGGGTCATTTACAGTTCTGTCAAAAACCTTTACCTTCTTTGCACCTGCATCAAAACAAAGTTTGACCAGTGCACCAACCACCTCTGGATTTGTATTTGCTGCCTGTTCAGGTGTCCTATCCCAAGCTATATTTGGCTTTACAACAACTACATCACCCTTTGATATAAATTGCTTCATGCCTCCAAGTTCTTTGATAGAAGACTCCACAAGTGCAGCTGGCGAACTGCCCTTTGCAATAACCATTTCAAAGGCTGTTGTGGCTTCTGCATTTGTAATTAACTTATCTAATCCTTTGGACATAGCCCAAAACCCTACACCAGCCATTGAGGCATCTCGTAAAAACTCCCTCCTTTTCATGTTCCACTCCTTCTACAAAATTTTAATACCAAAAAATATACACCATTACCGAGATCCAGCAATAAGGATAAGTCTCTTTCATTAAAGCATAATCATTAACACAATACAAAATCAATCTCCCAAGAATAGCGAAAGGTGTCGTATAAAATTTTCCACCAACCCTTCCTACTCTGTCTTTATTAAGTTCTCAGTTCTACCGATGATTTTGGGCAATCTCACTTTTGAATCTAAAAGTTTTTTAGTGGACAACTATTACAATTTGGATTAGGCTTACAGTAATGTTTACCAACCATTACAAAAAGTGCATGATATTCTTTATAAAATTCTAAATTATTATCAAGATTATCATGAAATAATGCCTGACATTCATCATAATTAGAAAGATTGTTTATAATGCCATGTCTTGATAAAACCCTTTT
>DUZI01000156.1 GCA_013349595.1 Nitrospirota bacterium | reverse complement strand
TGATTTTATTTTTTTTACTGTTATGACTAATCCCTTGAATCCATCATCAGGGAATAATATATTTGTCCCACCTCCCAAAATAAAATAGGGAATCTGTAAGTCCCTTGAAAGTTTGATTAAACCACTGACCGAATTCTCATCAGGGGAGGCAATCATGTCAACAAAACCACCAATCCTCAAAGATGAATAATGAGAAAGGGAGGAATTTATCTGAAAGTTAATCCTTTGTTCTTTACAAAAATTGATTAGATGTTGAAGACTGTCTTGCATCAATAAAATGACTGATTTAGTTTCTCTGCAAATCTTTCTGCTATTTTATATACATCTCCAGCGCCGAGGGTAATAAGGACACTGTCTTTTTTCAGTTCCCTTGATAAGTAGTCAATAATATCATCTTCTCCCTTCGGGAGGTAAATGACATTTTTAAATCCTCGTTGTTGCATCTTTTGAACTAAGACTTGAGAGTTGATGCCTTCAATGGCTTTTTCACCTGCAGGATAAATATCCATCATAATAACACTATCAGCATCCCAAAAGGAGTCAGCAAAATCATCAATAAGGCTTGCTGTCCTTGTATAACGGTGAGGCTGAAAGACAACATTTATCTTTTCATTTTTAAAACTCCCTTTTAAAGCCTTTAGTGTTGCCTTTATTTCGTTGGGATGATGTCCATAATCATCGTAAATAACAATGCCTTTGGCTCCACCTTTATACTGTAATCTCCTTTGGATGCCCTTGAACTCAAGAAGGGATTTATATATCTTTTCAACAGGGATAGCAAATTCACATGCTATAACAATGGCTGAAAGGCTGTTAAACACATTGTGAATTCCTGGCATTGGGATTGTGAATTTACCGATATTTTTGCCTTTATAATTAACATCAAAGGTCATTGACATCTTTGATTCAATAATATTGTAAGCATAAATATCTGCTTGTGATGTAAGTCCATAGGTAATTTTTTTTCTATCAATAAAAGGGATTATCTCTCTTACATGGCTATCTTCAAGACACATTACAGAGAATCCATAAAAAGGTGTTTTATTGATAAATTCAATAAATGACTTTTTTATGTTTTCTATATTGCCAAAAAAGTCAAGGTGCTCTTTGTCAATATTTGTAATCACAGATATAGTTGGATTGAGTTTCAAAAAAGAGCCATCACTCTCATCTGCCTCTGCTACAATGAAATCGCCTTGTCCCAGTTTTGCATTTGTCCCCATAGAATTGAGTTTCCCCCCTATGACTACTGTAGGGTCAAAGCCACCATCACTTAATAATGTTGCAATGAGTGATGTAGTTGTTGTCTTACCATGGGCACCAGCAATAAGTATGGCATACTTTAGACGCCCAAGTTCGGCAAGCATCTCTGCTCGTGGAATTACAGGTATGTCTCTTGCCTTTGCCTCTATGACTTCCGGGTTGTTTGGTTTGACTGCAGAAGAGATGACAATTACATGGGCCCCATTGATATTTTCTGTCCTGTGATTTATGTTAATTTTAAGGCCCAGTGATTGGAGCCTTTTGGTTGTATCAGATTCTTTTAGGTCTGAGCCAGTAACTTCATAGCCAAGGTTATGTAAAACCTCGGCTATGCCACTCATTCCAATACCACCAATGCCTACAAAATGTATTGTTTTATATTTATTGAACAAGGCCTTTTAATTTGTTTTAAACCCTGATGTTGTATTCTTTAGTTCATCTACAACCCTGGATATGCCATTTACTTCAGCCAAGACCTCATTTGCCATCTTTTCAAGGTTCTTTGATATTGAGGAGGTTTTTTCAATATTTCTTGTCACCTCTTCAGATGCTGCAGATTGTTCATCAACGGCTGTTGCTATCTGGGTAATCTGATCACGAACCTTTTGGACTGCATCTACTATACCCGCAAGGGATTCACCAACTTGTCTTATATATTCAGTAGCCTTTGTCACCTCAGAGGATGAACTCTCCATTGATTTGACTGTCTGTTCTGATTCCTGTTGGACTGCCCCAATCTTGTTAGAGATTTCTTCAGTTGCCTTGATTGTCTTTTCTGCAAGTTTACGAACCTCATCGGCAACAACTGCAAATCCCCGTCCTTGTTCACCAGCCCTTGCCGCTTCTATTGCAGCATTTAAGGCAAGTAGATTTGTCTGATCTGCAATATCTTTGATGACCGTGACAATATCTCCAATCTCACCGACGCGGTTGTTTAACTTCTCAACCATGTTTGCTAACTCAAGGTTTGAGGTATAGACATTATTAACTGTTTGAACAGCTCCATCAGCAACCTCTTTACCTTGTGATGCCATGTTCATTGCTGATTCTGATGTCTCTGACGCCACTGAGGCATTACGGGCGATGTCTGTAATAGTTTGACTCATTTCCTCTGATGCTGTAGCTATTTGATGGGCTTGTGAAGATTGCTCTTTGGCACCTGAATCAGTGTTTTGGGCCTTTTCTTTTAAAACAGATATGGATGAATGAACCTTCTGTGAATTATTTAAAATGTCTTTAATCATTGAGTTAAGAGAGTTAACCATTTGATTCATGTACTTAGCAAGGGTTCCTATCTCGTCTTTACTGTCCATATTGATTTTTACAGTTAGATTGCCTCTTGCAATGTCTTCAACTTTTTCAGTTAGTTCAGTCAAAGGCTTTGATATTTTTCTCTGACTGATTAGCCATACAAAAGAAAGTATGATGACATTCACTATAAAAAACAAGAACTGAAGTCTCTCTATGTTTGTTACTTTTGATTCTGAAATCCCTGCTGCAATATTTGTTGCCTCATCGGCAGCCTTTAAGATATTTTCACTCTGTTCAAAAATATTTTTTATGGCATCTTTATCATTTGACATTTTTTTGATATCTTCTTTGTATTTTATCCAGATTGTCTGAATCTCTTTTATCTTTGCAATAAACTCCTGATCTGTTGCCTTAGGTATTTTCCACTCTGAATCACCATTTAATAGACCGTTGATTATCCTGTCCATTCTTTCAGTAAGGCTGTTTATTTCTTTAGTTTTGTCCAATCCCATATGAGTTGCATATACCATTTTTGCCAGTCTTTGTGATACAGCCCTTTGTCTTCCTGCATAGTTTACTACTGTTCCATCATCGGCCATTCTTTTTAAATTTAGATAAACTGATAAGGCATTAATAGCTGAAAAAATAATTAAAGTAATTACAGTTACCTTTAAAAGTGAAGTGATTTTCATTTATTATCCCCCTTTATTAAATTTTAATTCATCTCAATCAAGGCAGTCTCATCGGTTTTGCCAAGTAATTTGTCCATATCAAGAAGTATTATAAGCCTATCTTCAAGCTTTGCAATACCTTTAATAAATTCAGAGCTAATGTTTGATGCCATAGGTGGCGTTGGTTCAACGATATTTGAAGGAATTCTTAAAACTTCAGAAACAGAATCCACTATCAACCCCATTATTATCCCTTGAATATCCATTATAATTATCCTTGTTCTTTCATCGTTTTCCTTTTCCTGAAGTCCAAACTTACTCCTTAAATTAACCACAGGTATGACTTTACCTCTTAAATTTATTACACCTTCTACATAGGAAGGTGAATTAGGCACGCGTGTGATTTCCTTCATCCTGTTAATCTCTTGAACCTTAAGTATATCAACTGCATACTCTTCAGTCCCAAGCGTAAGAGTTACCAGTTGAAGCAATTCTTCTGACACATTTTCTTTTTTGTCAAGGTTATTACTAAGTATTAATGCGTCCACTCTAAAATCCCTCCTTTATTTTAATTGTGTTAATATAACAATAATTTCACTCTAAAATCACTCTCAAAAAAAAAACATCTTCACTAATTTCCCCCTTTTGAAAAGACAGCCTCTCGAGATTCCCCCCTTAGAAAAGGGGGTTAGAGGTTTTTTAAAAAAATATCTAACAACCCCTTTGTCATAACAAAAGGCGGTAACATCCCCTTAATCACCCTGACAAAGGTGAAATTAGAGACTTTCCCACTTGAAGCTACTTATATTTCTTTTTGTTATGTCAAAGTCAATCCCTATTAGATATATTGGCAAGCTTAATCCCCTGTATTTATCTGCATAATTCTTATCCTTTATTTGTTGTAACGCTGTGCCTATTTCATTGTCTCCCTCTATCACCTTAAATTCAAAGATAAATACCCCATGGTTCATTACTACTGTCATATCAATATTGCCATAATTTGTTATATCCTCTGGTCTTATATTTAGCCCCAATGACGCAAAATAACTGTAAAATACACTTGAGTAATACCCCTCATATCCCTCTATGTCATTGTTCCTATACCAGCTATGTGGTATTGATGCAAAATGTGACTGGATTATCTCTCTTAGCTTGTCAAGTTCTACCCTCTCAAGAACTTCTATTAACCTTATCTGTAATGCCTCTTTTGTTGATATACTGCTTGAGTAATGATTTAATATGTAGTCATTTAATGAAGCCTTTACCTCTTGATTCGGATATGTCAACTTGTAAAATAACTTGCCATAACGAAGATTACTGCTTACTATCGTCAAATATCCAGCCTGAAACATCA
>DUZI01000227.1 GCA_013349595.1 Nitrospirota bacterium | reverse complement strand
AGGGCTGTTTCAGGATTTTTATAATCGACAAATTTTATTTATAATTTTGATTTATACATTTAAAACAATGCCTTATGACAAAGCCCTAGGAACTTTTTTTATAAGGTGTCGTATAAAAATCCTCCACCAGCACTTCCTATCTTACTTGCTGATTTTACTAAGCTTTTTAGTTCTATCGCTGATTTTGGGAACTCTTTGAAATTTTATATAGATAAAATTCACTATCTTTTGCCAAATTTTTGGAGGCTCTCTTTAAAGACCTTATAAAACTGGTCGTTATCTGCGATTGCCTTTTTTAGAATTAAGTTTATATTAGTAATATCCTTGTAATTGACAACAAGATTTACACTTTGCTCAAAGGCTCTCATATTGCTAAAGGTCCTAAAATTAGCACCAAGCAAGGCAACAAAAATATACCTCCTTATATTCATTGGCAGCAGTTGAATATGTCTTAAAAACTTATTACCTTCAATTCCTGCACCACCAAAGTTTTCATCAATTACTATTAGGTCATATTGATTAAACTTCAATCTATCAAAGGCATCATCAATATCTAATGGTATCTCAGAGGTGTATTTTAATTCTGTTATAGATGAACTTATTTGTTTACTAAAATCATTATCTGTCACGCAAATCATTGCCCTTTTTAATCCTTCTTCGTATTCCTTTAATATGTCATCTATCTTTTCAATGCTCATATTTTTACCTCCTATTTTTTCATCTTGAGTTTGAGGTCATAGCCTCTATCAAGCTTAAGTCCTTCTATATCAGTGGTTTTTTCGCCCTTCTGACTTTTTATCATATCAATACCCCTGCCAACAATTGGTTTTTTTGAGGCATAAGCAAGGGCAGTCTCTTCAGTAATAGCCCCTTCTTTGTAAAGTTCTAATATTGCCTTATCAAAGGTCTGCATACCATAGGCATCGCCTTGCTCAATAATATCATAAACGGTCTTACCCTCTGATTCACCATTAAGTATGGCATCCTTTACCCTTATGTTCGTTTTAAGTATCTCTACAACTGCCACCCTTCCACCGCCTATCTTTGGTAACAATCTCTGACTCACTATCCATCTAATTGTATCTGCAAGCCTGATTCTAATCTGCTTTTCCTCCTCAAGCTCAAACATACCAAGTATTCTATTTATAGTCTGTCCAGCATCAATAGTATGAAGGGTAGAAAGGACGAGATGACCTGTTTCTGCTGCAGACAGACCTATCTCAACGGTCTCTCTATCTCTCATTTCACCAACAAGTATAACCTTTGGAGCCTGCCTAAGTGCTGCCCTCAAACCACTTGCAAATGCATCAAAATCAATACCCATTTCCCTTTGATTAAAGGTAGCTTTTATATGGGGATGGTTAAACTCAACAGGGTCTTCAAGGGTCAATACATGGACTGATTTATTTTCATTTATGATTCTTAAGATTGCTGCAAGGGTTGAAGACTTACCGCTACCAGTAGCACCAGTTACGAGAACAAGACCATTTTTTTCCTCAGCAATTTGTTCTAATACCTTTGGCACCTTCAGGTCATCAATAGTTGGGATGACAGTTGATAGTTTCCTCATTACTATCGAATAAGCCCCTCTTTGAGAAAAAATATTGACCCTAAACCTTGCCTTGTCTCCGAGTGAATAAGAAGAATCACAAGAACCATCATGCACAAGATTTTCAGAGAGCCTCCTATCATTGTTAATCAGATTAAGGGCAAATATCTCTGTCTGAAAGGGTGTTAAAGCAGGGACTTGCAGTTTATCAAAATTAACAGGTGTCAAGTGTCCTGATGATTCTACCTGTGGCGGTTTTAAAACTGTAAAATTAAAATCTGAGACATTGTTAAAACTATCAAGCATTGTTGTAAGGATGTAATCAACCTCTGGTTTTTTCATAAACCTTCCTCCTTTTAAAATTGTTAAAAATTAGAATCGAAATAAAAAACATGCCATACCGCTTCATTGGTTAACTATTTTCCAAATACAGCGATAAAGATGTGGCTTTGAAGTAAATAGCGATGTTTTGGTTGCAGTTCTTTGTGACTGCAGCGTTAAACAGCCGCAAGTGTTTGAACCCGAAGGAACGGGCTCTCCAAAAAGTCGCAAGACTTTTTGGGGTGGAAGTTGAGTTTTGCGGCTGTAGCGAAAGAAGCATTAGAACTATCAAAACATAGCTCCTGAATGAAAGAGACTTATCCTTATTGCTTGATCTCAGTAGTTCAAAACAGTAACATCATAAAAGAAGCCACAAGGTTTAGTCTCTAAAAAGCAAATCCCTTTTACCCATCTTCGCTTCCTGTTTTTAAAAATTACATCGATTATAACATTTCAGTTTTGTAAAAAAAAGTGGCTCATAATGACCTTAAAATAGCGATAGGAAGGGCTGTTTCAGGATTTTTATAATCGACAAATTTTATTTATAAATTTATACATTTAAAACAATGCCTTATGACAAAGCCCCCCTAGGAACTTTTTTTATAAGGTGTCGTATAAAAATTCCACACCAACCCTTCCTATCTTAGTCGCTGATTTTACAAAGTTTTTAAGTTCTATCGCCGATTTTGGGTTATAATCGACAAATTTTATTTTATAATATAATGCCTTATGACAAAGCCCTAGGAACTTTTTTTTATAAGGTGTCGTATAAAATTCCACACCAACCCTTCCTATCGCTATTTTTGGGAGGAAATTATAAAAGGGGGATTTCGTAAAGGGGACTTTGTCCCCCTTACGGCTTATGATAAATGCCTTACGGAAAGCTGTACATTGTCTCGACTCCAATTGGAAACCTTGAAGACATGACCTTAAGGGCGATAAGGGTCTTAAAAGAGGTTGATGTTATCGCCGCTGAGGACACGAGGCATTCCCGCAAGCTTCTCAACCATTACGGCATAACAAAGCCCATGATAAGTTATTGGTCTGAAAAAGAGAAGGTTAGGTCAGAAGAGATGATAGAAAAGCTGCACTCAGGATTATCTATTGCCATTATCTCAGATGCAGGAACTCCCGGCATATCAGATCCAGGTGTGGTGCTTATAAAGAGGGCGATAAATGAAGGTATAGATGTTGTGCCAATTCCAGGGCCTTCTGCAGCCATCGCTGCCCTTTCTGTATCAGGGCTTTCCACAGAGGAATTCACTTTCATAGGCTTTCTGCCGTCAAAGGCTGCACAGAGACAAAAAAGATTAAACGAAATTGTGCTTGAGCCGAGGACACTGATATTATATGAGGTGCCTCACAGGATATTGGAAACCCTTAAAGATATGGAAGAAATATTTGGACAGAGGCAGACTGCTCTTGCAAAGGAAATAACAAAATTGCATGAAGAAATATTGCGAGGCACCATATCGGAAATCCTCAATATGCTTGAAACACGGACTATCGCAGGAGAATATGTAATAATAGTCGAAGGTAAAAGGGAGGAAGCTATTTCCATTGAAGAGGTATTAAATGAGATTAAATCACTTATGAAGAGGGGAAAGGGGAGGAAAGAGGCGGTAAAGATTGTTGCGGAGGCTTACGGTCTCAGCAAGAAAGGGCTTTATGACAGATCGCTAAGGTCTTAGCAGAATGGCTGTGATGCCTTTCGCAAAATTATTAGTCGTTTGTGCTTTATAGAAAGTGGAATAGTATATAAAAGTTTTCACCGTTGTCGAAGAGCAATCAGCTGCTTCTGAGGAGGTTGCGGGCAGTATTGAGAAGACATCTGCAATATCAAAAGATATGGAGGCAATGTCTGAAGAAATTATGCAAGAAGTAACCGGCTTGCTTCAAATAGCAGATGAATTAAAAGCTCTACACAGGGGTTTAAGGTATTTTTTAAATCAAAGTAAAGGGACTTTAATTGATATGGTAAAGGTTCTTATTGTGGATGACTTAACATTTATGAGAAATGCCATCTCGAGCATTCTATCTTCCGACCCTGATATTAAAATAATTGGCACGGCTCGGGATGGACAGGAGGCAATAGATAAGGCGGTTATTCTCAAACAAGATGTTGTCACTATGGATATAGAAATACCTAAAATGGACGGCATTACAGCATTTAGGCATTTAATATAAAAACACTCCTTTTTTTTCTTCACTTCTTAAGGGCATTTTTAAGGGCAACTATTGCCAACACTGCCCCGCCGATTCCTGCAGCGAGCCTCATCACCACCCCACTTGCGACTATAATTCTCGTCAATATATTCATTTTTACCTCATAGTATAAATTTTAAATTTGCCTCTGCCCAGTTTTTCCCAGTCTTAATGTCTACCACAAGTGGCACTGTAAGCTCAAGGGCTGTTTCCATCCCAATTCTCGATATAGAAATTCCACAAAACTATTTCTGAGGTAATTTTTTTGACAGATTGTCCTATCTAATTACCCTAAAAAATTTCCTAATAGATAAATCAATGCATTTTTTTTACCGTATGAAGGCTCACTTCCACCTTTAAACCCTCTTTTCCGCCCGCACTTTATTTCAGATGTCAAATCTAGTTCGTACAAAACAATTCCAGTTTCTCTATCTCATTCGTGCTGTCAATATTTCTTTTGTCAATT
>DUZI01000321.1 GCA_013349595.1 Nitrospirota bacterium | reverse complement strand
TTCTGACAATTCTTCTGCCATGACAAGGATTATTGGATACAAAGATCGTTTAAATGAGATTGAACAATACAAGAGAACAATAGCAACCACTACAATAAATCTTAATGCAACAAATACTGCACTCAGAAGTCTAAAAGATTTGCTTCAGACTGCAAAGAACATGATTATTAAAATAAATGGTATGACTCAGGAAGATAGAAATATTTATGCAAAGCAAGTAGAAGGTATGAAGCAGAGCATAATATCAATAGCAAATACAAAGATTGGAGAGAGGTATTTATTTGGTGGTTTTGCAGGGGATAAACCACCAGTAGATTCACAAACAGGCTTTTACCAAGGGACGAATGACCAAATAATTGTGGAGATTGGAAAAGGTGTAAGTATATCTTCAAATATGCCGGGTAGTGATATATTTAGTTTTAATATAACATCTGGAGTACCTAATGATGCTGTCTTTTCTAATGGTAGTGGATATGACCCTTCTACAAATCCAAATGAGTTTGATTCAACTTTTGGGGCAATATTTACTGGTTTTAATCCTAATACAACTTATGTAAATAATCCGAACCAGACATATTCTGCAGGACCACCAGCTCAGGCAAGTTATTATGATTTTAATAACAGCTATTTAAATGAAAACTATGTTTTAAGGGCAATCAACTTTTTCCAAGAATCACTTGAGGTTGACCCCGTTGGTCTTACACCCCAACAAAAGACACAGATTGATTTAAGAATAGACAAGGCTTATCAATATTTTGAAAAACTCATTCAAAAGGTGTCACAGAAAGAGGCTGATGTGAGCATAAGATTAGTAAAATTAAAAGAACAAAATGATTTTTTAACGAAGTTATCTGCTGACAATAAAGATTATCTCTCTGAAGAATTAGCCATGACACCTGATGACATTGCCAAGACTAATCTTTTGATTCAGATGAAAGAGCAAAGCTTACAAAGTCTTAGGAAGGTATCATCTGATTTTATGAAAACAAGCCTTTTTGATTTTATCTAAAACCCATGTCCACTCAATTCAATCTTGAGTGGACACATACCCAAAATCCGCGATAGAACTAAAAAGCTTAGTAAAATCAGCAAGTAAGATAGGAAGGGCTGGTGTGGAATTTTTATACGACACCTTATAAAAAAAAGTTCCTAAGGGGCTTTGTCATAAGGCATTGTTTTAAATGCATAAATCAAAATTATAAATAAAATCTGTCGATTATAAAAATCCTGAAACAGCCCTTCCTATCGCTATTTTAAGGACATATCTTGAACTTTAATTTCTAAAACCCTATACTATCCTCATGAAATTAGATTCAAAAATTTTTGTTGCTGGCGGCACTGGAATGGTTGGTAGTGCGATTGTCAGGGAGCTAATAAAAAAAGGTTATTCCAATATCTATTCCTCTTTCCACCAAAAAAAACCAACCGAAAATATAGACCTTGTAAAATATTTCAAACTTGACCTAACTGATCAACTCCAGACTGCTCAGTTTTTTGCCAGAGAGAAACCAGAATATGTATTCATGGCTAGTGCAAGGGTGGGGGGTATTGAGGCAAATAATACAGAAAGGGCACAATTTATCTATGAGAATATTCAAATGACCTGTAATATAATCCATTATAGTTATTTGACAGGGGTTAAAAAACTGCTCTTTCTTGGTAGTAGTTGTATCTATCCTAAAGAGTGCCCTCAACCTATAAAAGAAGAATATCTACTTACCTCCCCACTTGAATATACCAACGAACCTTATGCAGTCGCAAAAATTTCAGGACTTAAGATGTGTGAGAGTTATAACCTTCAATATGGGACAAACTTTATATCAGTTATGCCCACTAACCTTTATGGAATAAATGACAATTTCAATCTGAGGACAAGTCATGTATTACCTGCCCTATTAAGAAAATTTCACCTTGCCAATCTGCTTTACCATAATAATCGTAATGCAATCATAAATGATTTACATACATACCCACTTGGCTATGATATGACAGGCAGTATAGAAGAGATATTATCAAACATTGGTGTAAGAAGCGATTCTGTCGAGATTTGGGGAACTGGAATGGCAAGAAGGGATATTCTTTTTGTTGATGAAATGGCTCAGGCATGTATTTTTTTAATGGAAAGAGTTGATTTTTTTCATCTAAGTGCTCATATGAAAGAGGTAAAAAATACCCATTTAAATATCGGAAGTGGTGAAGACATTTCTATTGCAGAATTGGCAAATATGATTAAAGAAATAGTTGGTTTTGAGGGAGAGATATTTTTTAATAAATCAAAACCAGATGGCATGATGCTTAGAAAAATTGATAATACAAAAATTGAGAAAATTGGTTGGAAACCTAAACTATCTCTCTACGATGGAATTAAAATGGTCTATGAGTGGTATAAGGAAAATCAAAACTGATGAAAAAAAATCCACTTAATTACATATTTCATTCCCTCACATGGAAGCTAATTTTTACAATAGGAAGTATGATGGTTGTATGGGGTGTATTATTTACATATCTATTTATTGTCAACAATCCCATAGTAAAGACAGCAGAGGTCCTTCTTTATGGGGTATCCTTTGTAATTGTAATATCAGTTGCTTTAGGGCTCATCCTTTATAATTTTGTAACAAAACCTATTGGTGAACTGGTTAAGGCAATGGAAAGGCTTGCTCAAGGTGATATGAACTATCGCATTAAACTTAGCAACAAAGATGAGATTGGTATACTTGCAAGTTCTTTTAACTCCATGTCAGAAGAGTTAAGAATATACAAAGAAAAGATGGAAAACTGGACAAAGGAACTCGAGCAAGAGGTTGAAAAAAAGGCAGCCGAGACCATCAGGGCTCAAGAGCAGTTACTAAATGCAGAAAAACTCGCCTCACTTGGCAGGATGGTCGCAAGTGTTGTCCATGAGATGAATAGCCCCCTAACTGGTATAATTACATTCTCACACATGATGCTTAATAGAATGCCTGAAGATCGTAATGAAGACATTGAAGACTTAAAAATTATAATCTCACAAGCTGAAAGGTGCTCAAAGATAGTAAGCGGTCTGCTTGGTTTTTCAAGAAAGACAGTTTTTGAGATGAAAAAGATCAATATAAATTCACTCATAGAAAATACTTTAATGATAATCAAAAATCAGATGAAGTTTCAGGATATTGAATTTATTTTAATGCTTGACAAGAACTTGCCTGAAATAACAGTTGATCCAAATCAGATACAGCAGGTCTTTATGAATCTTTTAATCAATGCTTCTGATGCCATGAACAACAAGGGAAAAATTACAATAAATACTTCGAAAACAAATTTAGATAATCATGATTATATAGAGATCTTGTTTAAAGATACAGGTCCAGGTATCCCTGATGAAATAAAGGGAAGAATCTTTGAGCCTTTCTTTACTACCAAACCTGCTGGCAAAGGGACAGGGCTTGGATTATCAGTTAGTTTTGGCATTATTAAGAAACACAAAGGTAAGATTGAGTTATTAAATGAACTAGGTTATGGGGCAATCTTTCGTATCACCATACCTATTGGAGATTTCTTGATTGAGGAAGGCCATTAGTGTATGAAATTATCTGAAATTATTGAGATTGTATCAGCCATAGTAATAAACGAAGGGAAAGGTACATCTATAGAAATAGTATCTGTATGTGGAACTGATATGATGAGTGATGCCTTGAGATATGCCATCAAAGATGCAATGTTAATAACATCACTGAACCAACCACAAGTGATTAGAACTGCAGAAATAGTAGATATACCTGCAGTATTGGTAGTTCTTGGCAAACCCATACCTTATGATATGGCTAATCTCGCAAAGGAAAAAAATATAGCATTAATCAGCACCAAGTATTCACTCTTTACGAGTTGTGGAATTCTTTACCAGCATGGTATAAGGAGTTGTCTTGAACATCAATCAAATAGATAATGTAATCAGAGAGGGGTCTTTTCAGTTGTTTGAAGGGGATTTTACAAACGCAGGTGCTGCATCAAGTGAACTCAAAAATGTCTTAAAGGAGATAGGTGTTGATGAGAATGTTATCAGAAGAGCATCTATTGCAGCCTTTGAGGCAGAGATGAATGTAATTATACACGGAGTTGCGGGGACACTTTTTTATTCTATTACCAAAGAAGAAATCAGGATAACTGTAACAGATATTGGCCCAGGCATACCAGACATAAATCTCGCCATGCAAGAAGGGTATTCAACTGCACCTGATTGGGTAAGGGAAATGGGATGGGGTGCAGGTATGGGGCTTCCAAATATCAAGAAAAATGCAGACTCCTTTACGATTGATACTGTATTAGGTGAAGGCACTACCTTAGAGATTAAATTCTACTTAAAATATTTCCCCTTACCAAAGGTGGATTAAGGAGTTTTTAATTCCCTTTCTCTAGGGGGTTTAGTGGAATAATCACTAAAATCAAAGGATAAGGTTAAAAAGATATGATAACAGTAGAAAAAATTATTCAAGAATTAGGGCTTGATGTCTTTGTAAAGGGTGAGACAAACACTGTCATAACAGGTTGTTATATAAGTGATATG
>DUZI01000219.1 GCA_013349595.1 Nitrospirota bacterium | reverse complement strand
GGGCTGTTTCGGAATTTTTATAATCGACGATTTCATTTTTTATTCTTTATTCCCAAAATCGACGATAAAACTAAAAAGTAGCAACTAAGATAGGAAGGGCTGGTGAAGGATTTTTATACGACACCTTATAAAAAAAGTTTGTAGGGCTTTGTCATAAGGCATTGTTTAAAATCTATAAATCAAAATTATAAATAAAATTTGTCGATTATAAAAATCCTGAAACAGCCCTTCCTAAGCGCTATTTTAAGGTTTATAATGCAATGCCTTTTGCTAAAGTTTCTCAAGATTTCTTTTATAAGGTGTCGTATAAAAATTCCTCACCAACTCTTTCTACTTGATTTTGTTAAGTTCTCAGTTCTATCGCTGATTTTGGGTCTAATTGTTAAGTATTGAAAATAGTGTTGTAGGTAAGCGACAAATGACATTTCTTATAGCTTGATTTGTTTTTGTGATAAAATAAACTCCATATAAAACTTCTTATAATCAAACATACATGATAATAGCAACGACAAAAGAGATTGAACAGATTGACAAAGAGACAATCAATACCTATGGTCTATCTGGTAACATATTGATGGAAAGAGCAGGTTTTGCAGTTACATCAAGGGTAATGACTCTCTTTGGATTGGATAAAAAAATAATCGTATTATCTGGCAAAGGAAACAATGGCGGAGATGGATTTGTAGCTGCCAGAGAGCTAAAAAATAAAGGTGCCGATGTAAAGGTCTATTTTGCTGGAAGGGTTGATGAACTATCTATTGACGCTCTTTTTCATTATAATCTTGCCTTATCTTATAAGGTTGATATAATGCCTTTTAATAATTTTTTTGATGATTTTAAAACTTTTGATTTATCAAACATGATCATAATTGATGCACTTTTTGGCACAGGATTAAGCAGAGATATTCAAGGTAATCTATCAAATGCAATTCGTTTAATAAATGATTCAAAAGCAAAGGTAATATCTATTGATATTCCATCTGGTATTTGTTCTGATACAGGGAGAATAAAGGGAATTGCAATCAAGGCAGATGTAACTATAACTTTTGGTTTGGCAAAGATAGGTCATTATATACATCCTGGACGATTATACAGGGGCTTTTTATATATTGAAGATATAGGGTTTCCATCTGTTTTATTAAAAGTCAATGACTTTAAAAACCATCTAATTGATAGAGAGTTAGCTCTTTCATTTTTGCCAAAGAGACCAGTTGATTCAAGTAAAAAGGACTTTGGTCATGTCCTTTTAGTTGCTGGGTCAAGGGGGAAGACAGGTGCTGCAATGCTCTCTACAAAAGCTTGTTTGAGATCAGGTTGTGGTTTAGTGACCTTATCGTCTGCAAGTTCAGTAATAGAGACTTTGCAAACAACTGTCCTTGAAGAAATGACTCTTTCATTGAGTGAAGACAACGAAGGAAGGATTAATTACAAGGCTATTGAAAAAATACTTGATTTTGCAAATAAAAAAGCCTCTGTCATTGCAATAGGACCTGGACTTGGTCTCTCTGATGAGATAGTTGCACTTGTTAGAGATTTGATAATTTCATCTAAACTACCTCTTGTAATTGATGCAGATGGATTAAATGCCCTTTCTTTAAGTGGATTGTTAAACTGTGGGTTTAACCCATCTATCCCAATCGTTTTAACTCCTCATGAAGGTGAACTTTGCAGACTATTGTCTATTGAATCAGTTGACAATAGGATAGATTCTGCAAAAGAATTATCAAGACTTTCTGGTGCAACTACAATATTAAAAGGCTCATCAACTCTTATCACACATCCTGATGATAGAATGTTTATTAATGTTACAGGTAACTCTGGCATGGCAACTGCTGGTTCTGGCGATGTCCTAACAGGGATAGTTGCCTCTTTTATTGCACAAGGTCTTTCTACAATAGAAGCATCAGTATTAGCTGTTTATTTACATGGAGTTGCAGGAGATATAGCATCAACAAAAAAGGGACAACACTCTCTAATCTCATCGGACATTATTTCTTTTTTACCTGATGCCTTCAAGGATTTATGTCAAAGGGATTGATCATACCACCAAAAATTGATGAAAAGTTCTTTCTATTTTTCACTACAAAGTCTTTCATTTATAAACCTCTTGAATTTATCAAAGATACTTTTAATAGAGACTTCTTACTCTATATGCCTGTGCAAAAACATACAGATTTAGTAATAGATGTTGATATAAATACAACAAAAAAAGAAATTGTTGCCGATGCTGTGATAACAAAAGAAGTGGGACTTTTTGTGGGAGTTAAAACTGCCGACTGTGTGCCAATATTGATAATAGATGAGGTTAAATCAGTGGTCTCAGCAATCCACGCAGGGTGGAGAGGGATTGCTCAATCTATCTTGTCCAATACAGTCAAAAAGATGATAAATAAATATGACTGTAAGATTAGTAATTTAAAAGCTTTTATTGGTCCAGGTATAAAAATGTGTTGTTATGCCGTGAAAGAAGATGTCTTTTTAAAAATAAAGAATTCCTCTGGAGATGGTAATTATTTTATAGAAAATGGAGGAAGCTATTTTGTTGACTTGCAAAAGGCAAATAGGGAGCAATTACTAAATTTAGGTATCAAAGATATTTGGATTGCAGAATATTGCACATGCTGTAATCAAGATGACTTCCATTCTTATAGAAGAGATAAAGATAAGGCACTCAGACAATATGCTATTGTTGGAATCAAGAGATAAATTAATTGTTTTAAATAAATGAACTATTTAATTATCTAACATGTCCAAGCATTTTTATAAATAATTTAAGTAGATTTGGGTCAAAGTCTCCTTTTTCTCTTGAAATTAAAGTTAGGGCGTAAAAGGGAGTATTGGCTACTCTAAAGGGTCTATTTGAAGTAAGTGAATCATAACAGTCTGCTATTGCACAAATCCTACCAAAAAGTTTTATTTCCTTACCTTTAAGTTTTAGAGGATAACCATTACCTGTCAGTTTTTCATGATGTTGAAGGACTGGTATAAAGGTGTCCTCATGAATATTTTTATATTCCCTTAATATTTTCTCTCCTTCCAATACATGCATTCTAATCAATTTGTATTCATTACTGGTAAGTTTTCCTTGTTTGTTTATAATTTCAGGAGATATTACCGATTTGCCAATATCGTGTAGCAAGGCACCTAAGGCAAGATTTTCTATATCAGATTTATTGAGATTAAGTTCGATGGCCATTCTGATTGATAATATTGCTACATTAAGGCAGTGGTTGTAAGTGTAAGAGTCAAGATTTTTTTGGGTAAAATTATCATATATCCTGTTATTGTCTTCAATAATTGATTCTATGATATTATTGATTGCATCCTTTATTTCTTCAATTTTTTCACCTTGTTTTGGGTTATCCAGTAGATTTTTCATAATTGTCTTTACTTGTTCTTTTTGAATTATAAATTTCATGTTGTCTTTTCCAGTTGTACGATTTATTGCCTGTAAGTATTGTAAATAAAGCTCCATATTTTCTTTTTTTATGAATAAATCACCTTCAATATCTGGTGAATCAACTGCCTTGTTAGGACTGTCGTTGATAGATATAAGTTCTCTAATGAGTAGTTTTTCAACTATAAATATTTGAAATGGCACTGGTATAGATGAGTTCAAGATTGATTTATTTATCTGAAAGTGATTCTCTTTGAACTGACAATATTTTTGAAAGGTAATCGGATTTTCTAAGGAAGATAGTCTAATGACTTGTTTTTTTGTTATGTATTCTTCAAGTTTTTCTCTTTGAGACTCTGGGACATAGCCTTTAGTGATCCCCCTTCTTTTTAAATCATCTCTTGCTAATACAGTATATAAGGTGCCCTTGTTGAGATAATGAATTAATATCCCCTTGTCCTTTATATAGACATCAAAGGGTATTTTTGAGCCCGGTTTTAGGTCATCAATATGAAAACTCTCAAGAGGCTTTTGTTCTATAATCTTCTTTGAAATCATGAAAAAAATCTTAGGAAAGACTTTTTATGAACTGTTCTGCAACCCTGCCATTTCTACACCCAGCTTCTAAAGCCCATTGTTTTGCAAGTAAATGTAACTTTTCTTTTTCAAACTTTATTTTTGCTTTATTGGCATACATATCAACAATCTTAAGGTAACTTTCCTCGTCAAATCTATAAAAACCGAGTCTTAACCCAAATCTATCAACAAGTGAGATCTTCTCCTCAAGATTATCTGATGGTCTGATGAGATCATCATCTCTGTCTGAAAATCTCGTTGGTACGAGATGTTTCCTATTGGATGTGGCATAAAATAAGACATTCTCAGGTATCTCTTCAAGACCTCCATCAAGTATAGTCTTGAGGGCTCTGTAATCCTTCTGGTCTTCTTCAAAGGACAGGTCATCAATGAAAATTATAAACCTATAATAACTATATTTACTAACAAAATCATAAATATAATGAATAGTTAGAATATCTTGATTAAATACTTGTATCATCCTTAGTCCAACAGAAGAAAATTTTTTGATTAACCCCTTTATCAAAGAAGACTTACCTGTCCCCTTCTCACCCCATAAAAGGACATTATTAGCAGGTTTACCCTTGATAAAATTAGTTGTATTAGAGAGG
>DUZI01000272.1 GCA_013349595.1 Nitrospirota bacterium | reverse complement strand
TGATTTATACATTTAAAACAATGCCTTATGACAAAGCCCCCTTAGGAACTTTTTTTATAAGGTGTCGTATAAAAATCCTTCACCAGCCCTTCCTATCTTACTTGCTGATTTTACTAAGCTTTTGAGTTCTATCGCTGATTTTGGCTTGACATGGGTTGACAATTATATTGCAAAAGCTTTTTATCTTATGATATCCTTCTAATCCAAAAATTCACACGTCTATTAGAGCCTTCAAATAGTCTTAGCATATTTAGAACACTTTTTAGTGTCTACTAAAGACTACTTCTAACAGACAGTTTTATAGAAGTTTTTTGCTAAAAGATGTTCTAAACAAAGCAATAGTTATGAAGGTAAGACGGAGGAAAAACTAAACAAAGGAGGAGTATTATATGGCAGTTGTAACAATGAAAGAGTTGTTGGAGTCAGGTGTCCACTTTGGACATCAGGTAAAAAGATGGAATCCAAAAATGAAAAGATACATTTTTGGTGAGAGAAATGGTATTCACATAATAGATCTTCAAAAGACACTTAAAGGTGTTGAAGAGGCTTATAATTATGTTAGAGATGAAACTTCAAAAGGTGCAACAGTCCTTTTTGTTGGAACTAAAAAGCAAGCTCAAGATGCCATTGCAGAAGAGGCTGCAAGGGCAAATTCCTTCTTTGTAAATAACAGATGGCTTGGTGGTATGCTTACTAATTTCACTACAGTCAAAAAAAGCATCGAAAGACTCAAAAAGATTGAAGCAATGAAAGAAGATGGCACCTTTGATTTGCTGACTAAAAAAGAAGTTTCCCAATTAGAAGAAGAGAAAGAAAAACTCAATAAAAATCTTAAAGGAATAAAGTCAATGGATAATTATCCTGATATAGTTTTTATCATAGACCCTAAAAAAGAAAAGATAGCAGTTGCTGAGGCAAGAAGACTTGGTATTCCGATTGTTGCAGTAGTAGATACAAATTGTGACCCCGATGAAGTTGATTTAGTAATACCGGGTAACGACGATGCTATTAGGGCAATCAAACTCATTTCTCAAAAAATTGCTGATGCAATTCGTGAAGGCAGAGGTGCTATGCAAAAAAATCTTGAAGAGCCCATTGAACAATCAACCGCAGAAGAAAATTCAGAATTTACAACAACAGAGGAGGTAGTATCATAATGTCCGTTTCCGCAGAAAAAGTTAAAGAACTAAGAGAATCCACAGGAGCTGGGATGATGGAATGCAAAAAGGCGCTTCAAGAGTCTCAGGGTGATCTTCAAAAGGCAATAGATATACTTCGTCAGAAGGGGTTGGCTGCTGCACAAAAGAAATCAAGCAGAACAGCCTCTGAAGGTGTAGTAGGTTCATATATACACATGGATAAGATTGGAGTTTTGGTTGAGATAAATTGCGAGA
This sequence comes from Nitrospirota bacterium, assembly GCA_013349595.1. Classification (GTDB taxonomy): domain Bacteria; phylum Nitrospirota; class Thermodesulfovibrionia; order Thermodesulfovibrionales; family Dissulfurispiraceae; genus DUZI01. The sequence goes on along the minus strand of DUZI01000272.1, from coordinate 3,255 downwards.
CAGACTTTGTTGCAAGGACTGATGATTTTAGGGAACTTGTTAAAGACATTGCTATGCACATCGCAGCTGCCAACCCTTTGTATCTTTCAAGAGAAGTAATCCCAAGTGATGTAATTGAAAAGGAAAAAGAAATTTATAGTTCTCAGATTACAGGGAAACCTGCAAATGTAATTGAAAAGATAGTTGAAGGCAAATTAGAGAAATTTTTTTCTGATATGTGTCTGATGGATCAAATATTTATAAAAGACCCTGATCAAAAACTTAAAATCAAAGACCTTGTCACACAAAAAATTGCAAAACTTGGAGAAAATATTGTAGTAAGAAGATTTGCAAGGTTTCAAATTGGCGAAGGAGTTAATAAACAAGAAGGATGACCTATTCTTTACCATATAAGAGAGTCCTCTTAAAACTAAGCGGAGAGGCACTTATGGGAGATAAGAATTATGGAATCTCTCCAGATACAGTTGCTTATATGGCTCAAGAAATCAAAAATGTTCATGACTTAAATATAGAACTTGCCATTGTTATCGGTGGTGGTAATATATTTAGAGGTGTTGAGGCATCAGTAAAAGGCATGGAACGGGCATCTGCTGATTATATGGGAATGCTCGCTACAACAATAAATGCCCTTGCCCTCCAAAATTCACTGGAAAGGTTAAATTTACAAACAAGGGTGCAATCAGCCATTGAGATGAAGGAATTAGCTGAAACATACATTAGAAGAAAGGCAATAAGACATCTCGAAAAAGGACGGATTGTAATCTTTGCAGCAGGCACAGGTAATCCCTATTTTACCACCGACACTGCTGCTGCCTTGAGAGCAATAGAAATTGGTGCTCAAGTAATACTAAAAGGCACAAAAGTTGACGGAATTTATTCATCTGACCCGATCAAAAACAAAGATGCAGTAAAATATCAGAATATAAGTTATATTGACATAATCAAAAAAGGTCTAAAGGTAATGGATACAACTGCAATAACACTTTGTATGGAAAACAATCTTCCAATAATAGTCTTTAACATCAGAGAACCTAATAGCATTAGAAATATACTTATTGGAAAGGAAGTTGGGACAAAAGTCACAAATAATATTAATTAAAATTAGAAGGTGGAAAAAATGACTAACAACCCATTTAGTAAAAAGACTTCAGAGAAGATGAAATTAGCATTAGAAAGCCTCAAAAAAGACTATGCTTCTTTGAGAACAGGCAGGGCATCACTTGCTCTTCTCGATGGTATATTTATCGATTACTATGGCAATAAAACACCTCTCAATCAAGTTGCATCACTTGGTATTCCAGATCCAAGGCAAATTACAATACAACCATGGGAAAACAAACTTCTCTCTGACATAGAAAAGGCAATCTTAAAATCTGACCTCGGTTTGATGCCTTCTAATGACGGCAAAATTATAAGGATTAATATACCCCATCTAACAGAAGAAAGAAGAAAAGAATTGGTAAAAATAGCCAAAAAAAGACTTGAAGAAACAAAAATTGCCATTAGAAACATCAGAAGAGATATTAATGAAGAAATAAAAAAGGAAGAAAAAGATAAGAAAATAAGTGAAGATGATTCTAAAAAATTACTTGAGGAGATTCAAAAAATAACAGATTCACACATTGAAAAGGCAGAGGAAATACTAAGACATAAAGAAAATGAGATAATGGAGGTATAATTTGATGCCTACTAATATCAATTTTATGGTAAAAGTAATTGATGCAAAACCTGTTGATGTGCAAAAAGCCCTTGAAAGTTCTGGAATAAATGTACGAAGCATTATTGAGGTTTTCAAAGAAGAAGATAAAGGAGAAGAGAAAAAGTCAATATCAAATTAATCTTTAAACACATTAAAATTATGGAGTATATTTATAATGGAAACACAAAAAAAATCAAAGATACGAGAAAATAAAAAATCATCACAAACCCCAGTCAATAATACTATTTCAAGGGAAGAAAGACTTAGGAAAATACTTATTGAAAAAAAAGATATTTTAGTAAAGGAAGCAAGTAAAGAGATCAAAAAATTTCAATCTGGTGAAAACAAACAAATAATAGAGACTGTAAGGGACGATGGCGACCTTTCAGTAGTTGATCTGTCAGAAGATATTAGCCTCAAACAATTAAGTTCACACAGAGAAACACTGATAAAAATTGATACAGCATTACAAAAGATCGATGAAGGCACCTATGGCATATGTGAGGAATGCAACGAAGAGATAAGTGAGAAGAGACTCGCTATTATGCCCTTTGCTATTTACTGTAAGGACTGTCAGGAACAAAAAGAAATAATGGCAAAGATGGAACAATTTGTTGAACAACAACAGTAAGTTTTATTACTCATAAAAGACCTTCTTTAGGAATAATCCCTTTGCAGGGGCTTTTACCCCTGCAAGTCTTCTGTCTTTTGAGTCAAAAATACTTTGTAGATGTTTATGTTTTATTTTTCCCCTTCCAATATCCACCAATGTTCCAACTATATTTCTAACCATGTATCTTAAGAATCCATTGGCAGTTATCTCAATGACAATGAAATTACCCTCTAAAGAAAAATTCATAAAAGATATTTTCTTATGAAAAAAAATCTTAAAGTCATTAATCTTTCTCACGCAATCCTTACTCTCTCTATCAAGAACAGTAAAGGCAGAGAAATCATGTTCACCTATAAACATCAACGCAGCCTTAATCATGTTTTCAATATTTAACTTAAAAGGTAGGTTCCAAACATATTTGCTTATAAAAGGTGATATAGAATGATTGTTATCAATGATGTATAAATAAGTCTTCTCTTTGGCATCATATCTTGGATTGAAATCAAGTGATACCTCTTCAAGACTTAGGACCCTTATCTGTTCAGGAAGTATTGCATTTATTGATTTAAGTAGTTTTTGTAAATTAATATCTGACAATATCTTAAAAGATATTACCTGCTCTATGGCATGAGCCCCTGCATCGGTTCTACCTGAGCCAATTATTTTGACAGATTGTCGGGTCAAAATAGTGAGGCAATTAGTAATAAGTCCTTGTATGGTTAATGAATCTTTCTGGGTTTGCCACCCCTTATAACCTGTTCCATCGTATTGAATAATTCCCTTTATATTTCTCAAGGCTTATCTCTCTATAAAATATTACTTGTAACAAATAACTGGTTTATGATTTAATATAAATCCTTTTGTAATCAGGCGGCGTACCCAAGTGGCAAGGGAGAGGTCTGCAAAACCTTTATCCAGCGGTTCGAATCCGCTCGCCGCCTCC
>DUZI01000221.1 GCA_013349595.1 Nitrospirota bacterium | reverse complement strand
TTTTATAAAGAATAAAGCAAAATTAAAATAAAATCGTCGATTATAAAAATCCTGAAACAGCCCTTCCTAAGCGCTATTTTAAGGTTTATAATGCATTTTAATTTTGTTTTATTCTTTATTCCCAGAATCAACGATAAAACTAAAAAGTAGTAGGTAAGATAGGAAGGGCTGGTGTGGAATTTTTATACGACACCTTATAAAAAAAAGTTCCTAGGGCTTTGTCATAAGGCATTGCATTATAAAGAATAAAGCAAAATTAAAATGAAATCATCGATTATAAAAATCCTGAAACTTCCTATCTTACTTGCTGAATTTATTAAGAAATTTAGTTTCTATCGCTGATTTAGGGCTATTATTTAAGTTTTTATATGGGGAGAGATCATAATTTCAATTAAATCAAGTCTCTTGTAATTAATTAAGGATTTTATTTACATAATGAGCATTAGTCATAAAAGTCCCCTCGTTTTTTAGAATATTCAGAAGGTCCTCAAGTCTTTGTAACATCTCTATGCCTGAATGTTTTTTTATATAAAAAGGGAGGTTAAATTCACTCAAGTCTGTAAATTCCCAAGGATGAAAATAAATATTCAAGTATTTATCCTGCCTTAATGTCCATTTGGCAATCATTTGATATAAACTCTCTGGAGTGTTTTTAAAGCTCAGCCAAAATAAAGGATACCTTATAATAGGACTTGCAGAAATAGGTAGAACCCATAAATGATCATTTTTAAAGGGTACTCTTGCCTTTGATAGATTATTATATCTTTTTGGTAACCAGATAGGATTTATTGATGAGTCATAGCTATAACCAGCTTCAATAAGCCTGTGTAATTCAATCTTAGATAATCTCGGTTGTCTATATCCGATTACCTTCTTGCTTATTATTTCTTCAATAGTTGTCTTTGATTTAATTAAATCCCCTTCAAGGTTTTTGCTATGATAATAGCCGTGTGAGGCAATCTCATGTCTTTGTGAGATGGTATTTATTAATTTTTTATTGTTTTCTGCAAAGTAAGCAGTTATAAAACAGGTACATTGAATATTAAATGATTCTATTAATGCTATGACCTTTAATAAACCTTCGGTTGATTTATTGATAGCATCATCATCACTTATTTCAATGCCATATTCTTTAGGCAAATCAAATTCCTCTACATCAAGGCTTAAAAGGATATATCTATCAGCCATAATTTTAAGAGGAATTAGTCATATCTTTTTAGAATGCCATTTTTGCGAACCTTAAAGAGGTCTCTTAACATACGAAAGGAGTCCTTTGTTAGTCTCAATTTGCAGGTGTTATAGGAATGTCTCTCTGTCTCCATGACAGGTATTTCTTTGATAGTAAAATTATATCTCTTGCAAATATAAAGTATCTCTGGGTCAAAACCAAATCCATAGATAGTCATCTTTGGGAATACAGTCTTGACGACTTCCTTTGTAAAACCCTTTAATCCTGCCTGTGTATCTTCAAAGGATAGCCCGAGTATGACTCTCATAATCCGATTATAACCCTCACCAAGTATATGCCTTAATAAATTAGGGCGCCTTTTTCTTGCAAATAGTTTTCGTGAGCCAATTACTACATGGTTATAGGTCAATTGCTCTTCAATAATTTCGAGCAAATCAAGTGGATAGGCAAGGTCGCTATCGGTAAAGCAATAATATTTGGCAGAGATATTTTCAAAACCGTATTTTACAGCATAACCCTTACCACGATTTACAGGATAACGAATTATTGAAACATTTGTTAAATCCTCGGCAGCTGACTTAATAATCTCAAAGGTATTGTCAATAGAGCCATCATCAACAAAGAGAAAGAAATAATCAGGATGAGCCATTGAATATTTTATGACCTCCCTTAGGGTTTCATCTATCTTTTGTGACTCATTATAAACAGGCAATATAACCGCCATTTTATAACTATCTTTCATGTGCAAATCCTTGTTTTAACAATTGTAGCCCCAATAGCCAAAGTAAAAGTGATGAAAATAAGACGAGACCAAAGTCCCTTGCAAACCAAAAGATACCCCCTATGGAAGTTACAATATGACTTACGATGAGAAACCAAAATATTATTTTATAAGCGATAGGTTCTTTCCTATATCCATATCTTTGCCAAAGCATCCAGAGCATTACCATGATGAGTGGTATAATCATTGAGATGTAATGGGGATGAAAAACTGGACTTATGATACACATTAGTAACAACAGTAAGCCAACAAAGAGTATTTCTTTTAAGTCCTCATCAACTTTATGGCAATACCATTTATCTCCCTGCCATTTGGCATAGTAAATAGTCATCAGGGTCATCACAAGGGCTAAAAGCCAATGAGCCTCTCTTACAAAGGTAGTTGCCTCTCTTGGTCTGGAAATCCTATCAGGATGAATTATATTGTGCATAACAGTCATAGGTGAATTACTGTCTGTGCATGAGATACAAGTCAATTCACCACCCCTTGATGTATCAGAACTCCCTTTTACACCTGCCAAGAGCACCTCATTAAAAAAAGATTTATATGAACTGACTGTGTTATCAACTCCAAGTGCAAACAAGGGAATAACTAATAATGTTATAAAAAGCCCTACTAACCCACCAAAAATCATTCTCCAATCTCTCCTCCAAAGAGGCACAATAAATAAATAGACAGGTATTACCTTGATTGCTGTTGCCACAGAAAGCCATATCCCAGCCTGAAACCTCTTGCCCTTTAATATGGCCGAACACATCATACAAATCAAAAAGGCTATTATAAGTCCAACTTGTCCACGCATCTGAGACCTACCAATTGGGACAAGGAGAATTAGAAAAGGTATCACACGTATTGCCCACCAAACTTGTGGTCTATTTATAAAATCCCATTTATTTGCAGTTACATTAGGTTTTTTTTTATCTTCAAGGTGATTGGTTAAATCTAAAGAACTATACTCCTGTAAAGCCTTTGCAAGTATGTGTACTCCCAATAGCCCAAATAACATGGTCAGGACATACCAGAATCCTACAGTGAATTTATAAGGGAGATAACCTGTCCTATCCACTCCCTTTGGCGGGTCAGCAAGTGGTGTGATAACTATGGCAAAAAAAGGTGGATATACATAGTGCCAATCATTATCATCAGTGATTTTGTAAATATCAAGACCTGTCTTTACCGCATAGGCAGACCTCAGATAAACACCTAAATCAGTCATTGGTCTTTGTAAATATGCACCTCTTATCTCTACCCAAATACCAAATAGTACAATTAGGACAAATATTAAGACCAGCAAAACTTTTTGTCTGCTGGTGATAGGGTTAAGAGGATTTAAAAACACTATTTTAAAAAATCCTTAAGTTTTATTATTTGATCTCTCTTTTGCCCTGTTGAAATTATCTGCACCTCTGTACCAAGTAATTTCTCAATATATTTGATATACATTTGGGCATTTTTAGGAAGTTTATTATAATCATCAATCCCTGAGGTAGTATCGTTCCAACCTTCAAGTGTTTCATAAACAGGTTCACAATCCTGTAAAATCTCTATTTCGTGAGGGAAGGTTTCAATTATACTGCCATTATATTTATAAGCAACTGCTATCTTTAAAGGACTGATTCCATCGAGGATATCAAGCTTTGTTATTGCAATACCAGTTAGCCCATTAATAGTTGCTGAATATCTGAGAGCTACTCCATCAAGCCATCCACACCTGCGAGGCCTTCCAGTGGTTGCCCCAAATTCACCACCCTTTTGTTGTATTTGATGTCCTAATTCATCTTTTAATTCCGTGGGAAAAGGTCCACTACCAACCCTTGTAGTGTAAGCCTTTACAATACCAATGATGGAATTAATCTTTGTTGGTGCAAGCCCTAATCCTGTGCATGCACCAGCGGATATGGTATTTGAAGATGTAACAAAGGGATAAGTGCCATGGTCAATATCAAGAAGTGTCCCCTGCGCCCCTTCAAGTAGAATTCTCTCACCTTTATCATAGGCATCATTAATCATTTTGACGGTATCTGTAACGAAGGGTGCAATCCTTTTTGCATAGGCAAGATATTTCTCAAGTATCTCAATGTAATCAAGTTTACCTTGTCCATAATAATTTTCAAGAAGAAAATTCACCTTATCAAGATTGTTTTTTAAAATATGCTTAAAGGTTTCTCCATTAATTAATTCAATGACCCTTACGCCTGCCCTTGCTATTTTGTCAGAATAAGAAGGACCAATGCCTCTACCTGTAGTGCCAATCTTGCCATCACCTTTTTTTGATTCAGAGGCTTTATCAAGGGCTACATGATAGGGCATTATTATGTGGGCATTTTTTGAAATGTAAAGATTATTCGATACATCTATCCCCTTTGATTTTAGTTCATCAATCTCCTCAATGAGGGCAGATGGGTCAATTACCACGCCATTACCAATGATACATTTCTTGCTCTTGTGAAGCGCACCTGATGGTATAAGATGCAGTATATATTTGGTATTGTTAATAACAACAGTATGTCCTGCATTGTTCCCCCCCTGATAACGGGCAACAATATCTGATTGTTCAGTCAATACATCAACGACCTTGCCTTTTCCCTCATCACCCCATTGTGTTCCTACTATTAGAACTGTTGACATGTCTATTCCTCTCTAAATTGATATTACTTTTACATCTAAAATATTTGGTAATTCTTTTATTTCTTCAATGACTGAATCTGAGGCAGGTGTATCAATATTTACTACAGATATAGCCATG
>DUZI01000210.1 GCA_013349595.1 Nitrospirota bacterium | reverse complement strand
TTAAATTACCAATTGAAACAGAAAGGTCTATTTTTGAGTAATCATTTAATCCCACACAATCTCCTTGGCATTAAAGACAGGACCATCTTTGCAAATGCTTTTTAGTCCTCCTAAGGTTTTTACTACACAGCTTAGACATGCCCCAATGCCACAAGCCATACGCTCCTCAAGGGATAAATAACATTCTTGGTTATTTTCAATTGACCATTCTGAAATTGCTTTTAACATAGGTTTTGGACCACATCCATAGATAGACAAGCCTTTAACAAGTTCTTTTTTTTCTCTGATTGCATCAAGGGTGTTTCCCATAAAACCTAAAGAGCCATTATCTGTGGTAATGATTAATTCACTGGTTATTTCCTTCAGTCTATCAATCAACACTAATTCTGACATATCCTTTGCACCATAAAAAAGAATACCCTTTTTTCGATTTTGGCTCAAAAGTCCAAAGATTGATGCAATCCCTGAACCACCTGCAACAGCAACAAATCTTTCCTCTGAAATAGGGTAGGGCTTGCCGAGTGGGCCAATTATTTCAACCTCTTTACCAATGGTTAATGTGGAAAGTTGCCTTGTCCCTTTGCCTACAATCCTGTATAGGAAATTGATAATGCCATTGTCATAAGAAAAGATACTAAAAGGTCTTTTCAGCAAAGGGTCTGTCATATCGGATACTTGTATCATATAAAACTGCCCTGCAATTGGTGGAATTTCTGGCTTTATAAGGGGTAAAAATGTGGCTATCCTGTAGTCTTGTTTGATTACTTCTTGAGAGATTAATTGTGCAGAAAAGAATTCAGTCAAAGCGAATCTCTAATATCTCGTATTCGATAGTCCTTGCAGGTGCCTTGACTGTTGCTGTATCGCCAACTTGCTTGCCGATTAGCGCCTTTCCTACTGGTGATGTAATTGATATCTTGCCTTCTTTGATATTCGTCTCATCAGGACCTACAAGTATAAAATCAAACTCATCATCAGCATTAGAATCATACACCTTAACCCTTGCTCCAAATGCCACCTTATCTTGATTAATTTTTGAAGGGTCAATGACATCTGCTGATGCCAATTTTGCCTGTAATTCTTGAATCCTTCCTTCAATAAAGGATTGTTTTTCCCTTGCTGCATGATACTCTGCATTTTCTGACAAATCGCCATGAGAACGAGCCTCTGCTATTGCCTGGATAATATTTGGTCTGTCTTGGCTTATAAGTCTATTAAGTTCATCTTTAAGTTTTTGGTAACCTTCAGGTGTCATGGGGATACGATTCATCTAAATTAATACCTCCTAAAAAAATATCCCCTCCACAGTAAATCTATAGGAAGGGACATGATTAAACTTATTATAAAAATTTATTTATCTTCTAAAGGAATCCCAAGAAGTCCTGCAGAGATGTTTGCATTGATGCTCATGATTGGTGTTAGTTTCTCTGGTGCAGGCTCTGCAAGAGCTTCAAAAATCTTCTTATCAATGTAAATGCTAAGATTTAAAAGATTATTCTTCAATTCAAGTGGTAAAGGATTTTCATTTTTTGCTATTTCTGTTTGAAGTATTGACCAGACATTTTGATTATAACGAAGTGCCCTTTCAAGTCTCTCATTGATATCAGGTGCAGTCCAATTATCTTGACAATCTTTTAACATAAGTGCACACTTTAATAATATTGATGCCTCCAATTCCCTTGCTGATTCAAAAGTTTCTTGTTGTTCAAAGTTAATTCCGAGTAATCCTGCAGCAATATTGGCATTGATCCTAATAATATATGTCAATTTCTCTGGTTTAGGGTCTGCAAGGGCTTCTATCATCTTCTTGTCAACAAAAACACTAAGACTAAGGATATTTTGTCTAATCTCAAATGGAAGGGGATGGTCATTTCTTGAAAGTTCTGCCTGAAATATACTCCATACTGATTGATTGTAATTAAGAGCTTCTCTTAATTTTTTGTCTCTATCAGGTGCATCCCAGTTATCCTGACAATTTTTTAACATTTGCATAGCTGTAACAAGCACGGATGCCTCAAGATTACGACCTTCTAAATCTACAGTTTTAAAATCCATCTTTGTGACCTCCTTTTTATATAATGATTAAAAATTCAAAAATAATTTTAAAAGAATTCTAAGAAGAATACAACTATTGGTTATTATTGTCAAGATGACCCAAAAAATAGCGATAGTAAGGGCTGTTTCAGGATTTTTATAATCGACGAATTTATTAAAATTTTGCCTTATTCTTTACAATGCAATGCCTTTTGCTAAAGTTTCTCAAGATTTCTTTTATAAGGTGTCGTATAAAAATTCCTCCCCTTCCTAATCTGTCTTGTTGATTTTGTTAAGTTCTCAGTTCTATCGCTGATTTTGGGAGATGAATAAAAAATTCATTAACATTTTGTTTTCTGATATAATAGTGAGCTTGCTAATTTTTAATCATTTATTAGAAGCTAAAATTTATAATGAGGTTGAGATAATGGACAAAGAGATTAAAAAGGTCTTAGTTGCAAACAGGGGTGTCCCAGCAGTAAGGATTATGCACACTTGCAGGGATAGAAGGATTCCGACAACTGCGGTTTATAGCACACCAGACAGGTTGTCGCATCATGTATTTATGGCTGATACAGCAATTCATATTGGTGAGGCTCCACCTATTGAGTCATATCTTAATATGCAGAAGATAATAGATGCTGCAATACAAAGCAAGTCCGATGCAATTCATCCTGGTTGGGGCTTTCTTGCTGAAAATGACAAGTTTGCTCAAATGGTAATTGATGCAGGGCTTACTTGGATTGGTCCTTCACCAAGGGTTATTAAGCTTATGGGTGATAAGATTGAGGCAAAGGAGATTGCACGAAGGGCAAATGTGCCTACGATACCAGGAATCAACAATGTTACAGATATAAATCAAATCAAGAAATGGATAAAAGATGAACATATTGCCTTCCCTATAATGATAAAGGCATCTGCAGGTGGTGGTGGAAAAGGCATGGTTAAGGTAGAGAAGATGGAACAGATTGAGCAAGCACTCTCTCAAGCCCGTTCAGAGGCAAAAAAGTCCTTTGGTGATGACACCGTGCTAGTTGAAAAATACATTGAAATGGGTAGGCATATTGAAGTCCAGATTCTTGGAGATGAACATGGAAATGTGATTCACCTTTTTGAAAGGGAGTGCACACTTCAAAGAAGGAATCAAAAGATTATCGAAGAGGCTCCCTCACCAAGCCTTACAGATGATTTGAGAGAGGAGATTTGTTCTACAGCTGTCAGGCTTATGAGGGAAATTGGTTATACCTCAGCAGGAACGGTTGAATTTATCTTTGATGCATCTGCAAAGAAGTTTTATTTTCTTGAGGTAAATACAAGGCTTCAGGTAGAACACGGCATAACAGAACTCATTACTGGTTTAGATATAGTTGATCTCATGCTTGATGTAGCAATGGGAAAGAAACTGCCATTTAGGCAGGCAGATATTCGACCCAATCGTTGGGCTCTTGAGGTAAGGTTAAACGCAGAAGACCCAAAGACCTTTAGCCCATCCTTTGGCACAATTACAAGACTTGAAATACCACAAGGACCAGGGGTCAGAATTTCATCAGGGATTTATGAGGGGGCAAGCATACCACCTTATTATGATTCTCTATTTATGCTGCTTATGACTGCTGGTGCAGATAGAGAGGATGCTGTTAGGACTATGGATAGGGCTTTAAGTAGAAATTTTAGGGTAGAGGGGATAAAGACCTTAGCACCACTATTGTTAAGTATAATTAGACATTCTGCCTTTAATAAAGGCGAGTTTTCCACTCGTTTTATTGAGGAACATATGGATGAACTTATATCAATGTTTAAAGAGAAGTCTGGAGAAGATGAAGCCTTAAAGGTAGCTCGTTATGTGGCAGAGATATCTGCTCTTGGCCCACAAAAATGGATGTAAAGAGAGGGATAAAATGAAAAAGAAAAAAGAAGATATTCAAAATGAGACATCTAATCAGTGCATCATATCTGAACTCTGCACAACAAGTCCTGTATTTGTAAAACCGGGTATGACGCCAAGGGAGATTGTAAATGCAGTTCGTTCTCTAAAAGGCGTATGTTTTACTTCAGTGGGAATGAGAGATGCAGGGCAGTCAGATTTTAAGAATCGTCATCGCATATATGATTTAAAAACACTTGCACCTTATTACAACAATATGGGACTTTTTAGTGCAGAGACTCATGGTGGTGCAAGGTGGCATGTTGGTATTATGAATCGTCGTGAGGACCCCTTTGAGGAGTGCCAAATACTTCGTGAGACCATGCCAAATGTTATGCTTCAGACACTAATTCGTGAGACAAACCTATGGGGGTATAGACCTTATCCAAAGAATGTCATTGAGTATGCAGTATCAAAGGTTGATATTGATGTTTGGCGATGCTTCTCCTTTTTAAATGATGTAAGAAATATGAGAACTGTGGCAGAGGTTGTGATGAAAAGAGGAAGGCTCTTTGAACCAACTATCTCTTTTACTGTTGCCGATTGGACTACTAATGAGTATTATCTTAAGGTTGTTCAAGACATGATTGACCTTTGTGGTGGAACCGATGAAATAGTCCTTTGCATAAAAGATATGGCAGGAGTTGGTAATGTTACAAGGATTTACAGTATTATTGATGCTATAAAACAAAAATATCCAGATCTAATCGTTAATTATCACCGACACATTACCGATGGCCTTGCAATACCTGCATTGCTTTCTGCTGCAAAG
>DUZI01000170.1 GCA_013349595.1 Nitrospirota bacterium | reverse complement strand
AGCTCCTAGGGGGGCTTTGTCATAAGGCATTGTTTTAAATGTATAAATTAAAATTATAAATAAAATCTGTCGATTATAAAAATCCTGAAACAGCCCTTACTAAGCGCTATTTTAAGGTAGGAACTTTTTTTTATACCGTGTCGTATAAAAATTCCTCACCAACCCTTCCTACTTGATTTTGTTATGTTCTCAGTTCTATCGCTGATTTTAGGAAGATTGAACAGATCAACTTGGATAAGCCTTAAGTTATTATCAAATGGTGAATCAGAGGCAACATGACATATATAATCGCTATCAATTAATACCTCTTTGGTAAACCATCTTTTCCCTTTTCTATAGACCCCATCAGGACTATTTTCAACAGATAATAGACCACCACTAATTCCACTTCCCTCAGCCTTTAAAACACTCTCCTTGAGTGTCCAATAGTAAAAAAATCTCTTTAACTTATCGTCACTTTCAATAATATCTATCCATTGGTCATCGGTCATGTATTTTCTAAAGGCATCAATATTTACATTCCTAATCTTTTCAATATCAATCCCAACCTTGCCTTGCTTTGATAAGACGCAAAGGGAATAATTGCCTGAATGGGAGATATTAAAATCAATCTCTTGATGAGGGAGATAGGGTCTTCCAAGTTTGTTTCTCGCAATGTCATCAAGATTTAAAGACAAACCCTGTATTTCAAAGGCTTTACTCAATAAGAGCCTTCCAGCAAGGATTAGCCAACGGTCTTTTCTTTGTTTAAAAGCAAGGATATTTTGTTTTGTAGCAGGCAGCAAAATTGAAAGGAATGTATCAAAAATATCATTAGGCAAGTCTAAGTTTACATGGGTATAAAATAAAAGCATCTTTACTTATCAGATGTCAATAAATTATAAATACCCCTTGCCTCTTTTAATGCAGATTCTTTGCTATCAATCATACCAAGAAGGAATAAAAGCTCAATCTTTTTTAAAATCTGTCTAAAAAGTGGTGATGATCTTATGTTCAATTCCCTTATCAAATCATTGCCTGTCAATAGGGGTAATTTTTTTTGCCTCTCCTTAAAAACAGTCTCAAAATATACAATAATCTCTTTGAGAAATTTAATAAAACCATCTAACTCATCAATATATTGAGCCATGTCTAATAACACAAGACCATAAATATCTTTTTCTGCCTTTAAGATGAAATTAATTATTTCTTCAGAATCAACTTTGATATTGTCTTTGTAAAATCCTATAAGGGTTGTCTTATTATCGGCATAAACTTTGAGCAAATCTATATCTTTATTAGACATTTTGAGTTGATAAGCAGCCTTTATTGCTTCTTCTGATTTGCTAAAAAGCCCAATGAACTTTAGCATTATCAATCTCTGTGCATCAGAGAGATATGCATGAAAACTATGTGAAAACTCACCAAAAAAGGAATTAATGTTATTTATTAACGCCTCAAGTTTCATAAAATAAATCAACGAAGAATCACAAAAGTTCATTGCAAATATGTGAGTTAATATCTTCAACTTTGCCATAAGTCTTATTGCAGTTGAAGAATTTTGGCAAACAAGTATTTTCTTTAGTTCATCGTAAATTCTTTCGTAGGCAACGGAATTTATAAGGGGTGCAAATTCTTTAATCGACCTTAAAGTCCTGCCCTCAATAGCAAAATCAAGTGATGTGGCAAATCTAAAGGCTCGTATCAACCTTAAGGGATCTTTAATAAGGTTCTCCTCCGCAACCATCCTAACATAACCTTCCAATAAATCCTCCCAACCACCATAAAAATCAATCACACTACGATAAGGGTTATTTAAGGCATTGATAGGTATTGCCATTGCATTGATAGTAAAATCTCTTTCGGTGAGGTCTATAAAGATTGAATCACATCTAAGTCTTGATATGTCTATCCAGTTGTTATCCTTTATAATTCTCATAATAGAAAATTCCTCATCAAGTATGATACAAACTGCATCTACTACCAGAGCAAATTCCTTTGCAATAGAATAGCAATCACCCTTTAAAACTATGTCAATGTCATGAAGTTCATTATTAAGAAGTATATCACGCACTGCACCACCAACAATGTAGGCATCATCCATTAGTCTTCTTTCTTTTATAAAGGCGGTAAAACGAAACAAGAGATAATTCATATTTGCTTTCATAAGTTTTATTCAAGAGTGGAAAAATTGATTAGCATTGGACAGTAAAAGCGAGATGAAGACAACTATTTATCTTTAAAATCATTTATATCAAAAATACTGTAAACTGGATAACCAAGGGCTTGAATATTTTTAATTCCATTATACTCGCATCTATCAACAAGCACTATAACTGCCTCTATAACTAATCCAAAGTCCTCTCCAGCCTTGATAGCTTTAATTGTAGAGCCACCAGTAGTTACTACATCATCAACAATAACAACCTTATCCCCTTTGTTAATAAGTCCTTCAATGGGGAGCCCCATGCCATGTTGTTTAGGTTCTTTTCTTACCACAAAAGCATAAATTTCTTCCCCCTGTGAAAAGGCATACATAGAAGTAGCATATGCTATAGGGTCAGCACCAAGTGTAAGCCCTCCAATTCCCTTTATGTCAAGATTTAATCTTTCTTTAAACTCATAGACAGTTTTGCCAATCAAAAACAGACCATCAGGACGCATTGATGTCTTTTTGAGATTAAAATAAAAATTACTTGTTGCACCAGAGACGAGCTTATAAATAGGTTCACTACTGTAATTGTAGGAGAATGATTTTATTATTTGTCTTAATCTTTCTTTGTCATTATTCATGATTGATGTCCTATGAAAAATAATATCGGGGCGATCCGATTTGAACGGACGACCTCTCGCACCCCAAGCGAGTGCGCTAACCAGTCTGCGCTACGCCCCGTTGCTTGATAATAATTAATTTAACCATTTCAAGTCAATGGACTTACTTTGACCCAAAATCAGCGATAGAACTAAAAAGCTTGGTAAAATCAGCAAGTAATATAAGAAGGGCTGGTGTGGAATTTTTATACGACACCTTATAAAAAAAGTTCCTAGGGGGGCTTTGTCATAAGGCATTGTTTTAAATGTATAAATTATAAATAAAATTTGTCGATTATAAAAACCCTGAAACAGCCCTTCCTAAGCGCTATTTTTGGGCTTTGACTAACATAATATACATTTTCCAGAAACAAGTATTTTCAAAATATGAAATAGACCTTCAACTATTTTTGACAAGACTTTATGTATAATAAATTTAAGATATGGCAATGTCTAATAAAACACCTTCGCTATTGATTTATTTTATTGCGGTAATTATTGCAATTGCCCTACATGCTGTCATAATATTAGCCTTGTCAAAAATTAATATATTTGGCTTTTTTAACTATTTCAACGAGGTAATCATAGCAAACTTATCCTATGAAAAACATGAAAACCCACCAAAACCTAAAGAATTACCTAAGCAGGATATCCCTGAAAGTATTGATGAAATAGAAAAAATTCAAGAAGATTACATAACTCATACCAATGATGATGAGAAAGGACAAGGCGATACTTTTTTGACTGATTTGCAAGTTCAATTACCTGATATTAAACTTGAAGTCCCAAAGCTCCATGATGATTTATTAATGCAAACAAGTGTAGAGGACAAGAGAGTTGAAAAGATTGTATTAAAATACACAAGAGAGCATCTTGAATATGATTTATTTTGGGTAGGGATTTATGTGGGTCATGCAAGGCTTAGTGCAGAAAAAAAAGATGCAGAATTAATAATTACATCAGAAGTTCATTCCTCAAAGTTTATATCAAATTTTTACAAGGTGCAGGATTATGCAAGGAGCATCCTCATTAACGGAAGACCTCATAATTTTAGGATAAAACAGCATGAAGGTAAATACAGAAGCGATAAAGAGACCTTTTTTGATTATCAAGATGGGACAATAACCTTTGTTGATTATTTAAAAAACAAGCAGGTGGAACATTCTGTAAAAGATAATATTTTTTGGGATGTTATTTCTGGTTTTTATTACCTACGCAACATGCCTGTGATTGATACTGATAAAATCTTTGTCAATGTATTTGACAGTAACAAATTTATAAAGGTTCAGATAGTAATACTTGGCAAAGAAAAGATAGAGATGAGAAATGGAGATGAACTTAATAGCATAAAAGCAAAGGTTATACTACACTCTGAGGGGTTGTTTCAGAAAGTAGGGGACATAATAATATGGCTAAAAGACGATGACCATAGAATTCCCCTTAAAGTAGAAACAAAAGTTCCAGTTGGTAAAGTTACTGCAGAACTAAAAAAAAGAGAAGTATCAAACTAAGCCAAATTTTAAAGCCAATCATTTAATCTGAAGTTATCATCTTTGTTTCTCAATATTTTGTAATAGATTTTTTATGGTTGACATGATTAATGTGAAATGCTTATATTGTGCATATGCACAATATAAAGGAGGTTTTACTATGAAAAAAAGTTTGATTCCCTGTTGTAAAGAATGAAGGCATTGATAGTGTGGTATATGAACACTTTGGTTCTGCACCATACTTTATTGTCGTAAATGCCGAGACAAAGGCTGTAGAGACCCTCAACAATAAGGACTTAAACCATCAACTTAATTTTGCTTTATTCATTATAATGCAATGCCTTATGACAAAACCCTAGGAACTTTTTTTATATGGTGTCGTATAAAAATTCTTCACCAGCCATTCCTAGCTTACTTGCTTATTTTATTAAGCTTTTTAGTTCTATCCCCGATTTTGGGTGATTTAAAATACTGTTGAATTGATGAAGT
>DUZI01000154.1 GCA_013349595.1 Nitrospirota bacterium | reverse complement strand
TTAATTTTGTTTTATTCTTTATTCCCAAAATCGACGATAAAACTAAAAAGTAGCAGGTAAGATAGGAAGGGCTGGCGAAGGATTTTTATACGACACCTTATAAAAAAAGTTCCTAGGGGGGGCTTTGTTATAAGGCATTGTTTTAAATGTATAAATCAAAATTATAAATAAAATTTGTCGATTATAAAAATCCTGAAACAGCCCTTCCTAGCCTTATTTTAAGATTTATAATGCATTGCCTTTTGCTAAAGTTTTTTCAAGACTTCTTTTATAAGGTGTCGTATAAAAATTCCTCCCAACCCTTCATACTTGATTTTGTTAAGTTTTCAGTTTTATCGCTGGTTTTGGGTTGAGGTAAATTTTGGGGTAGTGAGTTATTATTTGCCTTTTACCGTCAAAAAGGAGTATCTTTGAACGAAAATAAAGGAGGATTTTATATGAAGATTGAATTTATAGGTGGAGTAAGGCAAGTAACAGGTAGTTGTTACTACCTCGAGATAAATTCTAAAAGATTACTTATTGAATGTGGAATGACACATAATAATGATGATAAATTGGCCATCAATTTTGATTTTTCAGAAATTGATTTTATTCTCCTTTCTCATGCACATATTGACCATTCTGGACTTATTCCATATTTGATTAAAAAAGGTTTTAAGGGCAAAATTCACTGCACCCATGCAACAGCAGAATTACTTATGATTATGCTAAAAGATTCTGCCTATCTACAAAAAAAGGATGCAGAATGGCTTACAAAAAAAGAGCAAAGGGCGGGTAGAGATGTAATAATTGAACCACTTTATAGCATTGATGATGTCTCTAAGGTGTCAAATTATCTCTATCCAGTCTCATACAATACAATAATTACCCTTACAGAGGATATTAAAACAAGATTCATCGATGCAGGTCATATACTTGGTTCTGCATCTATTGAACTTTGGTGTCGTGAGGGAAATCTTGAAAAAAAGATAGTCTTCTCTGGCGACATTGGTAAAAAGAATAACCCTCTCGTAAAAGACCCTCAAAATGTTGACTCTGCAGATGTGGTCTTAATTGAATCAACCTATGGAAATAGGCTTCATAGAAACAAACAAGAAAGCATAGATGAACTTGTAGATGTCATAAACAACACTATTAAAAATAACGGCAATGTATTGATACCTTCCTTTGCCATTGGCAGAACTCAAGATTTAATCTTTGTACTTCATAAACTTTCTCTTCAAGGCAGACTTATAAAGCACCGTATATTTATCGATAGCCCCCTTGCCAAAGAGGCTACCTTGATTTACTCAAGGCATAAGGAATGTTTAGATGAAGAGGCTATTATTTTTTTTGAAAATCTCAAAAGACATACACTAAACATCACCTTTACAGAATCACCAGAGGAGTCTCAAAAAATCAATGAAATCACCTCTGGTGCAATAATAATTGCAGGCAGTGGCATGTGTGAAGGAGGGCGAATTAGACATCATTTCAAACACAATATTTGGAGAAAGCAATGTAGTATTGTCTTTGTTGGGTTTCAAGCAACAGGGACGCTTGGAAGAAGGATTATTGACGGTGCAAAAAACCTTAAAATACTTGGTGAGGAGATAGCCGTAAGGTCTTCTGTCCATACTATTGGAGGTTTCTCTGCCCATGCTGATAGAGATGAATTATTGGACTGGTTAAAGGTTATAAAAAACAGAGGCAATCCTTTAAAAGTCTGTGTAGTCCATGGCGAAGAGGAGACATCCTTAAAGTTTTGTAATTTTATCAAAGATGGATTAAAGATTGACGCCACTGTTCCTAAACAACATGAGGTAATAAGCTTTTAAACCCAAAAATAGCGATATGAAGAGCTGTTTCTGAGTTTATATAATCGACGATTTCATTTGTTATTCTTAAAATCGACAATAAAACTAAAAAGTAGCAGGTAAGATAGGAAGGGCTGGTGAAGGATTTTTATACGACACCTTATAAAAAAAAGTTTGTAGGGCTTCGTCATAAGGCATTGTTTTAAATGTATAAATCAAAATTATAAATAAAATTTGTCGATTATAAAAATCCTGAAACAGCCCTTCCTAAGCGTTATTTTAAGGTTTATAATGCATTGCCTTTTGCTAAAGTTTTTTCAAGACTTCTTTTATTAAGGTGTCGTATAAAAATTCCTCCCAACCCTTCATACTTGATTTTGTTAAGTTTTCAGTTCTATCGCTGGTTTTGGGTAAAAGACAAATTTTGCCACTTTTTATTGCCCTGTGATATGATAAAAATCCTTATTGATAAATCATTTAATAAACTTGCGAGAGTGGCGGAACTGGCAGACGCACCAGACTTAGGATCTGGCGGGTAATACCATAGGGGTTCAACTCCCCTCTCTCGCACTTATTAATAAAATTTTCCTTACAATGCACACCTCAATTAATCCAAACATTGAAAAGACAGATCTAACAGAAGGTAACATCTGGACATCTATTTGGAAAATGTCATGGCCAATGACATTAATAATGTTGTTTCAGTTTTTTATGGGTATAGTTGATATTTATGTTGCTGGATTATTAGGTGCAGATGTGCAAGCCTCTGTGGGTTTTTCAATGCAAGTATTCTTTGTCCTTTCTGTTTTTGCCAATGCAATCGGAATAGGTGTCCTTTCGTTAATCTCAAGGGCTGCAGGTAAAGGGATTACAGAGAGGGTGATTGAGATAGCCCGACAGGGAATATTTTGTACTTTTGTTCTTTCATTATTTATCACTCTGATTCTAATATTTTTTGCAGATAAAATAGTAGCAACTGCAAATCTTCCAATACAAATAAGCATTCTATCCATAGATATGCTCAAATATTTTGCAATTGCCTTAGCAAATAATTATGTAATAATCATGGCAAATGCCATTTTTAGGGCAAGGGGAGAGGCAAAACAGTCATTATTTATCTTGGTTTCAATGAATATTATAAATATTCTACTCTTATTTCCTGTTGTCTTTGGCATTGGAAATTTCAAGGGATTAGGTGCGATAGGTCTCCCTGTATCAATGATTGTTTCAACATATTGGGGAGTAGCCCTTTGCCTCTACATGTTTACAAAAAAACAGTGGCATGGTTTCTATAACAAAAAAATCACCTTGATCAAAAAAGACATAAAAGACATCTTTTTTATCGGCTGGCCTAATGCTATCACACAGATTGCCTGGCACTCGGGCACTATTGCCCTTATGAGTATCCTGGGCAAACTTGGTAGTGATAGCGTAATTGCAATCGCTGCAATGACTAATGGCTTGAGGATTGAGGCAATAATTTACCTCCCTGCCTTTGCACTCAATATGTCTGCTTCTGTTCTTATAGGTCAATGCATTGGGGCAGGCAACAAAAAAAGGGCAGAAAAGACAGGCTGGCTGATAGCCTATACTGGTGTTATTATTGTAACCATATTGTCCATAATAATCTTTATCTTCTCTGCCTTTATCGCACAAAAGATAACTAGCGATATCAATGTGCAACAGGAGATAGTCCGATACCTTTGGTTTAACTTGCCTATTGAACCACTTATGGCGATTGGTGTAATTCTTGGAGGTGCCATGCAGGGTGCAGGAGATACAAAAGGGGTGATGAAGATAATAATCGCTTGCATGTGGATTATAAGGGTGCCACTTGCATGGGTACTAATTGAAATATTCAAGTGGGGTGCAAGCGGTGTCTGGACAGCCATGATTGTATCAATGGTATTTCAAGGTACATTTATGGCAATGAGATTTAAAAGTGGCAAATGGTTTAAGAGTCAAGAATAACTCTCTTTATGACTTAACCCAAAATCAGCGATAGAACTAAAAAGCTTAGTAAAATCAGCAAGTAAGATAGGAAGGGCTGGTGTGGAATTTTTATACGACACCTTATAAAAAAAAGTTCCTAGGGCTTTGTCATAAGGCACTGTTTTAAATGTATAAATCATAATTATAAATAAAATTTGTCGATTATAAAAATCCTGAAATAGCCTTTCCTAAGCGCTATTTTAAGGTTTTACACAAAAAAGTTTACACTATATAATATTCTTGCCTTTGAATATCATCAAGGTTTTATGAAACACATATAAGACGATTAATAGGATTTCAAGAAAAAGGAACTCTTGTATTATAGATTTCAGCAAAAATCTTACAGATTTAATAGTTTGTTCTCTATTTTTTGGGATTTTTCTTGCATTTCACTGTTTGTTAAAGTCTTACCTTAATCAGCATTTCTACTAATGATACAAAATATTTTACACTCTAAAAACAGATTTGATTTTATTTTTTACTAAACTTTGCTTTGAGCAATACTTTGAAGGAGTAGTTCTTCTTCTTTTTTACTGATTAGTGTTTCAATATTATGTATAAGCAATAAACCGTCACTTAATCGTATGGAGCCAATTAGGATATTATCTATTGATTCATTTTGATTAAGGTATTTTTCTGCCTCAATTATATCTTTTTCTTTATATTCGAATAGTCCAATCACTCTGTCAACCCACAAGCCTAATGTCCTCTTTTCAGATCTTGTAATTATTATCTGGTCATTTAAATCCTTTTCTTTCTGAGGTCTATTCAATACTTTCCTCATATTTACAATAGGGACAATCTCACCATAATAGTTAATAAGCCCTAATAAAACATCTGATGAATATGGTAATGGTGTTATCTCTACCATCCTTATTGCTTGTTTTGTAGAATGCAAGTAAATCGCCATTTTAATATCATCAACAGTATAAATAAGTAAATTAATCAAATCGTTCATAGTCTAAAATAACTCCATAAATAATAATTTAACAAAAATTCAAATGAG
>DUZI01000106.1 GCA_013349595.1 Nitrospirota bacterium | reverse complement strand
TTGTCGATTATAAAAAGCCTGAAACAGCCCTTCCTAAGCGCTATTTTTGGGCTCAAACAATGTTCTTTATCTTGACATCAATCTAATGATATAATCCCCGCTATGCATGTGATAATAGTTGGTGCTGGTGAGGTTGGTTATCAAATAGCCAAGTTTCTTGCTAGTGAAGAGATAGATGTCGTTGTCATTGACAGAGATCCTGAAAAACTCAAGAGGATATCGGAGGAACTTGATGTTGCAGTAGTTGATGGAGAAGGTGGAGACCCTTCAGCATTAAAAGAAGCTGGGGCTGAAAAAGCAGGAATGCTTCTTGCAGTTACAAATAGTGATGAGACCAATATGATTGCCTGCCTTCTTGCTAAGGCTATGTTTTCAATCCCTCGAAAGATTGCCCGCATAAGAAATCCCGATTATTATTTCAACAAGGAATTAATGAACAAGGGAAACCTTGATATAGACCCAGTCATTAATCCCGAATTAGAGGCTTCAAAGGCAGTTACACGGCTGCTTGAAATACCTTTTGCCTCTGAAGTTGAAGACTTTGAAAATGGAATTATCAAGGTTGTTGCCTACAAAATCTCAAAGGATTCAAAACTACTTGAAAAACCTCTTAAAAATTTAAGAGGCATTTTAAAAACTCGTTTCTTAATCGGTTTGATTGTTCGTGATGAAAAGGCAATCATACCAACTGGTGATCACAAGCTAAAGGCAGGCGATATTATTTATTTACCAATCCAAAAGATTGACATACCAAATATTGCCTCTCTTTTAGAGGTATCTGTAAAGCCATCAAAAAAGGTCTTGATAATAGGTGGAGGGAAGATTGGATATTATATTGCAAATTCTATGGAATATAAATCGGACATCAAGATTATAGAAAAGAGTGAGGATAGATGTAAGCATCTAAGTAAATATCTTGGCAAGTCCTTGATTTTGCATGGTGACGGCACAGATCAAAAACTACTTGAGGAAGAAAACATCAGTGACATGGATGTGGTTGTAACAGCCACTAATAATGATGAACTCAATATAATGAGTGCCTTGCTTGCCAAAAAGTTAGGAGCCCCAAAGACTATTTCATTGGTAAATCGCTCAGATTACATCCCCCTTGCCCATAGTCTTGGACTTCAGGCAGTTTTAAGTCCAAGGATGCTTACTGCAAGCTCAATAATGCGATGTATCAGAAAGGGTGATATATTGTCTTTAACTGCCATTGCAAATGCCAAGGCAGAGATAATTGAAGCCCGAGTTGGTGAAAAGTCGCCATTGATTAATCAAACACTCATTGATTTTGAAATGCCCAAATCTACTATAATTGGTGCAATCATCAGAAACGAAAGAGTAATAATCCCTTCTGGTCCAGATCATGTTCTAAAAGATGACAAACTTATCGTCTTTACCTTAAAAGAATCTATCAAGCAATTAGAACAAATCTTGATTTGATATGAACTTACGGCTTATTTGTCATATTCTATCAGTCTCTATAATATTCGTAGCCTGTTTTATGATTATACCTATAATAGTCTCCCTTATCTATCAAGAAGGTGACACCCTTGCATTATTTATGTCATTGATAATTACCCTTTTAACTGGCATTACAATCTTTTCCACTACTCAAAAATCAAAGACAGAGGAGATAAGACACAGAGAAGCCTTCATAATTGTTGCTCTTGCATGGTTACTAATAACCTTTTTTGGAGCATTACCATATTTATTTACAGGTGCCTTTAGTAACTTTACAGATGCCTATTTTGAATCAATGTCTGGGTTAACCACAACTGGCTCATCGGTAATGTCAGATATAGAGAAGATGCCTAAGGGACTTTTATTTTGGAGGAGCCTTTCTCAATGGATAGGTGGCATGGGTATTATACTCTTTGCACTTGCTATCTTGCCGATGATTGGCGGCGGTGGAATGCAGTTATTTAAGGCAGAAGTTCCTGAAATAAGCGTTGATAAACTAAGACCACGTATTGTTGATACCGCAAAGGCACTGTGGCTCATATATGTTGGGCTAACAGGATTGGCAACTATTACATATTTCATTGGTGGGATGAATTTATACGATGCAATAAATCACGCACTTACCACAATGGCAACTGGTGGATTTTCAACAAGAAATGAAAGTATTGCCTATTTTAAAAGTGATTTCATTGAATATGCATCAAGTTTTTTCATGCTCTCTGCAGGCGTCAATTATTCGCTCTATTTTTACCTTTTTAGGGGGAATAAGGATAGGTTTTTTAAAAATAATGAATTTAGATTTTATATAGCCATAGTCTTTACTATGACTGTATTGATTACTATAAATTTAACAGTTAGCTCTAATGTTGACTTGTTATCTTCTATAAAACTTGCAATTTTTCAAGTTTCTTCAATCATAACTACTACGGGATATGCAACTGCAGACTACGAAAAATGGCATGTTTTTTCTCAGCTTTTGTTGATGGTGTGTATGCTTTTAGGGGGCATGATAGGCTCTACTGCAGGTGGGATAAAACAAGTCAGGGTTTTGTTAATGTTAAAGCAAGGTTATAGGGAAATCTATCAATTAATACACCCTCACGCAGTAACAAGTATAAAACTTGACAATAAATTCCTCACCAAAGAGGTCCTTGGTAGTATTTGGGGATTTGTATTTTTATTTCTTATAATGTGTATCCTCGCCACAATAGGGCTTTCTGCCTGCGGAGTTGATATGATTACAGCCTATTCTACAGTTATTTCAGCAGCTTGTAATGTAGGACCTGCCCTTGGAGATGCTGGACCTGCAGAAAATTACTCCAAAATACCTACAATTGGCAAGTGGATACTAATATTTTGTATGCTTGCAGGACGGCTCGAGGTTTATACTGTGTTGATACTCTTTATACCTAATTTTTGGAAAAAATAATCCCAAATACAGCGGATAAGGATGGGGCTCTGAAGTGAATAGCGATGTTTTGCCAACTGTTCTTTGCGGCTGCAGCGTTATACAGCTGCAAGTGTTTAAACCCGAAGGAACGGGGTCCCCCAAAAGTCACAAGACTTTTTAGGGTGGTAGTTGAGTTTTGCGGCCGTAGCGAAAGGAGCATTAGAACTGTCAAAACATAGCTCCTGAACAAAAGAGACCTATCCTTATCGCTGGATGTCGGAAAATTTTAATTATAAGGATTACCTTATTGTATTAGCGTTGATCTTCTCCGCCTTCTATCTTTCTGTTTACGAATTTTTGCTATCTTAAGTGCTTGAGTGCTCTTATCACCCTTAATTGAATTTTCAATCATATCACATAGTTGAACCCTTGCATAATAGCGATTAAGGGACTGAGACCTATCTCTTTGGCATTTTACCTCAATGCCTGTTGGGATATGTCTCAGTTTTACACAGGTAGAAGTCTTATTTACATGCTGTCCGCCCTTGCCACTTGAGCGGACAAAGGTCTCTTCAATATCAGTTTCTTTGATGTCTAATTGAGACATCCTTATTCTTAAGGCTTCTTCCTTGATAGGATTGACAGGAAACATTCACACAGATATTTGTCTCAAGTTCCATATTTTTTCTGCATATTCCATAATAGCCCTGTCACTGGAAAACTTCCCTGAATGAGCTACATTTAATATTGCCATCTTGTTCCACTTCTTTTCATCTATGTAGGTGTCGCTTACCTTGTCTTGACATTCAATATAGGAAGCATAGTCTGCAAGGACATAAAATCTATCGTAATCAAGCAGGGCATTTACGAGGGGGTGAAATAATGTGCTGTCTGATGGACTAAAATATCCACTTGCGATCTGGTCTATTGCCTGTTTTAATTCACTATTTTGCTCATAGTAATATCTTGGATTGTAGTGTTGACGAAAGTTCATAATCTCTTCTGCCTTTAACCCAAAGAGAAAGAAATTATCTTCTCCTACCTCTTCACGTATTTCCACATTTGCCCCATCAAGTGTGCCAATGGTTAATGCACCATTTAGGGTAAATTTCATATTACCTGTGCCAGAGGCTTCATAACCTGCCGTTGAAATCTGTTCTGATAGTTCTGCAGCAGGGATTATCCTTTGTGCAAGGGTTACACTATAATTAGGAACAAAGACTAATTGTAGTTTCTTATTGACAAGTGGGTCTGCTTCTATTGCTTGGGCAACATTGTGAATTAATTTTATAATAAGTTTACAAATGTAATAGGCTGGGGCAGTTTTCCCTGAAAAAAGCACCAACCTTGCAGGGTGATTTTCATTACCCCTTCCTTCTCTAAGACGATTATAACGGGTAATTACATGCAGAAGATTTAGCATTTGTCTCTTATATTCATGAAATCTCTTAATCTGTGCATCAAGCATGAAATTATGATTTAGCTTTATAGAAAGTGTGTCTCTCAGATAACGGGCAAGATATTGTTTGTTACCCATCTTTATCTGTTGAAATCTCTTACAAAACTCTTTGTCTTCGGCGAGGGGTTCAAGTTTTTTTAATTCATAGAGGTCAGTTAACCATTTCTCTCCTATTGCATTGGAAATTAATTTAGCTAGTTCTGGATTTGCTTGTAAAAGCCATCTTCTTGGGGTGATACCATTAGTAACATTTGTAAATTTATCAGGATACATTTCATAAAAATTCTTAAATACAGACTTTTTGAGTATGTCTGAATGAAGGGCAGAGACACCATTTATCTTACTACTACCTACAATTGCAAGCCTTGCCATATGTATATGTTTATCCTGCCAACCAGTAATAATGGACATCTGCTCTTTTCTGAAATCTTCATTGGGGAATTTTTTTTCAACTGCAATCATAAACCTGTGATTAATCTCTTGAATAATTTGAAGATGACGGGGCAGTA
This sequence comes from Nitrospirota bacterium, assembly GCA_013349595.1. Classification (GTDB taxonomy): domain Bacteria; phylum Nitrospirota; class Thermodesulfovibrionia; order Thermodesulfovibrionales; family Dissulfurispiraceae; genus DUZI01. The sequence goes on along the minus strand of DUZI01000106.1, from coordinate 21 downwards.
AATAGGCAAAAAGTCCCTCTG
>DUZI01000342.1 GCA_013349595.1 Nitrospirota bacterium | reverse complement strand
TCAGGGTTAAAATCTCTCAAGTCCTCAATCTTTTCGCCTATGCCTATTAGCCTGACAGGTATATTAAGTTCCTTCTTAATAGCAAATATAATCCCTCCCTTTGCCGTCCCATCAAGTTTTGTCAGTGCTATACCCGTTATCCCTATTGCTTCATTAAACAACCTTGCTTGACTGAGGGCATTTTGTCCAGTAGTTGCATCTAATACAAGCAATGTCTCTTGAGGGGCATCTGCAAAGGATTTCTTTATTACACGATTTATCTTTTTGAGTTCTTCCATGAGAGATGTTTTGGTCTGAAGTCTCCCAGCAGTATCAATAATAACCACATCTACACCTCTACTTTTTGCCGATTCAACTGTGTCGAAGGCAACTGCAGCAGGGTCTGAACCACTTTCATGTTTAATTATATTCGCACCTGACCTTGATGCCCACAAATCAAGTTGCTCAATGGCAGCAGCCCTAAAGGTATCACCCGCACCAAGCATTACAGAGAAGCCCTCAGATACAAACCTTGAGGCAAGTTTCCCTATTGTCGTTGTTTTGCCTGCACCATTTACACCAACTGTTAAAATGACAAAGGGTTTTTCTCCAAAAAAGACAATAGGCTGTGACCTTCCAAGCATCTTTGTCATTTCCGTGCGGAGAAAGGACTTTAGGTTTTCTAAGGTCTTTATCTGTCCATCTCTTATCTTCTCTCTAAGCATCTCTGCAATCTCATTTGACGCCTGAGCACCAAAGTCTGCAGATATAAGTATCTCTTCAAATTCATCAACAGAAGCCTCATCTATCTTTTTATTTTGAAAGACTGTTTCGACCTTTTCTATAAGATTAGATTTTGTCTTTTGTATCCGCGTTTTTAATTTGTCAAAAAAACCCATAACTTATAGAGACCCCTTGATGAGATTTTTGTTAAAAGGCAAGAAATATTTGATATTCATAATTTGAAGCTATTTTTTGAAGACTATAGATATAACTCCCTTACCCTTTGTAACATGAAACTTTGAAGGTTTTATCTGTTCCATTTTTATTAAGACAGCGTCACGGTCTTCTTCAATATTTATGTTTTTAACAAAATTAGAATCAAGGCTAAGGTTTTTATCAATCTTAGAAACCGCAGACTTTATCTTCAATGTCAACATCTTCTTATTAGATGAACCTTTATCTGAAATCACACTGTAACTAATCGCATCATTCATACCATTTATATGAACCGTAATATTTGATTGGCTCTTACTCTCTACAATAGAAATGTTTGTTATCTCGTAGCTTTTTGCGGGGGCTTTTGCGGAGGCTTGTTTTTTTGTGGTCTTGACACTCTTTTGATGCTCTGTTGGTTTTGATGGACTGCTTACTTGTTGTTTTGATGTTGGTGTCTCTTTTTTTGTCGTAATATCTGTTACAGTTTTTTCAGTAGAGGGCCTTTCTGTCTTTATATCTGCTATTTGAGCGGTAATATTAAAAGCCTCTGCCTTGTTATATTGGACATCAATGACCGCAGTCCCATTTATAAACTCTGAAGCAGGTATTCGATCAGGTATCAAATTACCCGTGCCTGAAGCCCTTAAAACAACATCTGAACCAATTAAATTGTAATTTTTAATTACCCTATTATTTTGATTATAAACGGTAATTTTTATCTTAAACTTTTGCCCTGCAACCACTGCTTCTGGGGTTACAATTTCAAACCTATCAGCCTTTGGCAATGTTATGGTTATTGGCTCTGATGTTCCACTCTGAGTCCCTCCAATCTCAACAACTGTTAATAACACTGTCTCAGCTATATCGTAACGAATAGATAATTTTGCCTGACCCTTTGTAAACTCATAGGCAGGGACTGTTGATGGAAAAGGGACAGTCTTACCTAAAGACTTAATATTAATACCCTTTCCATTTGAAGCATAATCGTTAACAAAGTTACCAAAACGATCAATGGCAGCAATAGAAATCTCAAAGGGTTCACCAGCTACTGCTTCCTTTGGTGCCATTACCTTGAAGGAATTTACATTGCCGTTTATTATTTCTATAGGCTCACTTATACCATAACTTCCTGTGATAACATCCTTTGCCTCAATCGTGACAGTCCCTGTCTTCATAGCCATAAAAGAAGCCACTGCACTACCCTTTGTTATGTCAGGGACAGAAGTCATATCAAACTTTATATCGGCCTCACCTTTAAAGGCAAAATTGATACTTTTACCTTGTATTGTCTCATTTATGATATTGCCAAAGGAATCTCTTGCTATTATGGTTATGTCAAATTTCTCTCCTGCCCTTGAGGTCTTTGGGGCTTTTATTGTAAAGGACTTTAAAGAAGCAGGTGATATAACAATATCTTTTGTAATAAGGGGAATAAGATTATTTGCCTCTCTGATTGACAGGACTAACCTCTCTGCTACTGTATTTCTAAAAATTACTGTAGCAAAACCATTTGAAAAGGCTGATGCCTTAAGATTCTTAACATTTAGAGTGGCTGATCCTGTAGTGGAGATAACAAACTCCTTGTCATAGGTATTGAAATTCTTGATAACATTCCCCAAATTATCAGCTGCCTGAATGTTTATTTGGACCTCTTCTCCTGCCTTAATACTATCAGGAAGGGTTATAATAAACCTGTCAAATTTACCAGGATTGACAATTATATCTTGTGCAGAGAGATTGTTTGAACAAAAAGCAAAAAAAGATAAAATAACAGAAAAAAAATAGACAAATATTTTGAAATTTATCATCTTTTTAAACCCCCTTTATGGACTAAATTTATGTATAAATACAAGGTCATATAATGCTAATATTTTGCAATATAGTAGCATATTAGATTTTTTTTTACCACATTGTAACATTTTTTCCAAAAATAGCGATACGAAGGGCTATTTCGGAATTTTTATAATCGACGATTTTATATTAATTTTGTTTTATTCTTTATAATGCAATGCCTTTTGCTAAAGTTTCTCAAGATTTTTTTATAAGGTGGCGTAGAAAAATTCCTCACCAACCCTTCCTACTTGATTTTATTAAGTTCTCAGTTCTATCGCTGATTTTGGGCATTTTTTTTAATTAACTATTCTTTCAATGGCATCTTTGGCTGTTGATCTTATTTCATTAATGGCATCCTTTTCGGCTATAAATGTAAGTTTATTTAAAGCGGAACTATCACCAATCATCCCAAGAGACCTTATTGCTGCAATCCTTAAGGCTATACTTTTATCATCTACAATCTTTAGCAATGCAGGTATAGCCTTTTTATTTCTAATTTTACCAAGTGCATCAATGGATGCCTCTCTTACCTGTATCTCGCCATCATTCATTGAATAAAGAAGGGCATCTACGACCCTACTATCATTGCTAAAATTTCCAAGTGCCTCTGCTACTGATGATTTGATGGCAGGACATTCATGATTGAAAAAAGGATCATAAAGCATATTTATTAATATATCTGGCACCGCGATATTGGAAGTAACACTCAATAACTTGATAGCTTTGATCCTAATATGCCAATCAAGCCCTTTATTCTCTGCAACCTCTACAAGTTTTTTAAAGTTGTCTCCTTTTTTGTATTTTTGTAACTCCCCTTTATTGTAAAAAAGGTCATACCATATATCACTTTCAAGTTTTTTTATTAAGTCTTCTTCAGTAGTTGCCAAAACTGATCCATTAAACATAACCAAAGAAATAATTACGATAAGAAACTTTACATGAAAAGACATCAATTTAGACCTCCAAAATCTTATTAAAAGTTCTTGACAGCAAAGTCAGCAAATTTCAAATTCCCCTTTAAAAACTGTTTTTTTTTCTTAATACTTATACATTTAAAAAAATACCTTTGACATTGCTTTTATTCTACGATTGATAAAAAAAGAAGCAATTTTTTCCAGATTGTTTAGCCCTATACATAGCAATATCTGCTTTTTTTGTGAGCATGTCAGCATCCTCGTCACTTGAATAATAAATACTTATTCCAACACTAGCACTTAAATCACAAATAATACCGTTTATTTTGTAAGGTTCTGCCAAAATATTGATAATTTTATGGGCAACAATACTAGCACTCTTTTTATTTTCGATCTTTGAAAGTATTACTGTAAACTCATCACCACCAATCCTTGCAAGTGTGTCTGACTCTCTCACACATACCATTAATCTATTTGCTGTTACTTTTAGTACTTCATCTCCTACATAATGGCCAAAGGTGTCATTGATAAGTTTAAAACCATCAAGATCAATATATAACAAAGCAAGCATATAACTACCTCTTTTTGCCATTTTTATTGCCTGATTAAGACGGTCAAAAAAGAGGGTTCTATTTGCAAGACCTGTTAGTGCATCATAATGCGCCATAAGTTTAAGCTTCTGTTCTGCCTCTTTCCTTTCTGTTATGTCTGTGATGAACCCCTCTAATGCTACAAGCCTTTTACTGTCATCATAAACACCTGTCCCTTTTTCCCAAACCCATCTTTGTTGCTTATCTTTTTTATAAATAGGATATTCCAAAACATAAGGTTCATTCTTTTTAATTGCCCTTTGGACCTCATTCCATACTGTATCTTTATAATGTTCAACTATTAAGTTTCCATAAGCAATATTTTTATTGTCTATAAAGTCATCTGCCTCATATCCTGTTATTTCATGACAACCTTCACTAATGTATTCTATGGTCCATCCAGAATCATTTCTACATCTATAGGCTATTCCTGGCAAGTTATTTATAAGCGTAGATAACCGCCTTTGACTTTCTTTGATTGCAAATTCAGTCTTTTTTTGAATACTAATATCTGTTGCAATACAAAGAGTAGCCTTTTGCCCTCTATAAAAAAATCTACAAAATGAAAATAGCGTATTTATTACCTTTCCATCCTTTGAAATCAAGTTATAC
>DUZI01000201.1 GCA_013349595.1 Nitrospirota bacterium | reverse complement strand
TAGCGTCATTATTTGCTGATATTGTGCCTACCTGTGCAATCTCTTTCTTTTCAGCCACAGGCTTAGACATCTTTTTAAGGTTTTCAACTACTGTCTCAACAGCCTTATCAATACCCCTTTTAAGATCAATTGCATTAGCACCTGATGTAACATGTTTCATCCCTTCTTTGTATATTGAATAAGCCAATACAGTCGCAGTAGTTGTGCCATCACCTGCTACATCAGAAGTCTTGGAAGCAACCTCCCTAAGTAATTGGGCACCCATATTTTCATAAGGGTCCTTTAATTCAATCTCTTTTGCTACAGTAACACCATCTTTTGTAATGTTTGGTGAACCAAATTTCCTGTCAATAATAACATTCCTTCCTCTCGGTCCAAGGGTTGCCTTTACCGCATCAGTAAGGACTGTTATACCTCTTAAGATTGCTTGACGAGCAGATTCGTCAAATAATAATTGCTTTGCTGCCATTTCTTTCCCTCCTTGTTATTCAATGATTCCAAGAATATCTTCTTCTTTGATGATTAGGTGCTCAACATCATTAATCTTAATCTTTGAGCCAGAATACTTGTCAAAAAGAACGGTATTACCTTCTTTGACCTCCTTAACCTCTGAACCTACTGCTACAACACTGCCTTTTTGAGGTTTTTCCTTTGCTACATCGGGAACATATATCCCACCAGCAGTCTTTTCAACCTCTTCCTCTGAATACCTTACCACTACCCTATCTTTTAGTGGTCTAATTTTCATAATCGTTCCTCCTTTTCTCTGATTTTTAATAAAAGTTGCTTATTAGCACTCACCATTGGTGAGTGCTAATATATCGTTAAATGGCTAAAAGCATCAAGGTCAAATATTGGTTTTTATTTGTCAATAAAGCATAATATTATTATTTATTACAAAATATATTGATTTTATTCAGTTGTAGAAATTGTATTTTAAAAAGTGTTTTCAATGGAGAAATTTTTAAACTCAAAGGTACTATTGGGAGGCAATATTTAAGGTGCTTTATAATGCAATAAGAATTAAAAAACAAAAATTACAAGCTTTTTCAAGTCTTATATTCTTACAAATCATTTTTTAAGGATGGTTTCACCCAAAAATAACAATAGGAAGGGCTGTTTCAGAATTTTTATAATCGACGATTATTTTGCTTTATTCTTTATAATGCAATGCCTTTTGCTAAGGTTTCTCAAGATTTCTTTTATAAGGTGTCGTATAAAATTTTTCACCAACCCTCCCTATCTTATTTGCTGATTTTATTAAGCTTTTTAGTTCTATCGCCGATTTTGGGGTTTCAAAGAATTTTTTGCTTAACCATGTAAGAATGGATTATATTATTAGTCGCCTTTTTAATTTTTATGAAGAGGAGTTTATGGATAATATAAGAAACATCGCTATAGTTGCCCATGTTGACCATGGAAAGACAACACTTGTTGACGGAATGCTCAAACAGGCAGGTTTTTTTAGAAGTAATGAGAAGATTCAAGAACGAATCATGGACAGCATGGATCTTGAGAGGGAGAGAGGTATCACTATTATGGCTAAAAATACCTCTGTTATGTATGGTGATGTAAAAATAAATATCGTTGACACACCAGGACATGCTGACTTTGGGGGGGAGGTAGAGAGGACACTAAAGATGGTTGATGGCATCTTACTGCTTGTTGATGCCTCCGAAGGACCTTTACCACAGACAAGGTTTGTATTAAAAAAGGCTCTTGAACTCAAATTACCTGTAGTAGTAGTCATAAACAAGATTGATAGACCAGATGCAAGGATTCAGGAAGTTATTAATGAGATTTATGATCTTTTTATTGACCTTGACGCTGATGATGGGCAATTAGACTTTCCCATAGTATTTACAAATGCTAAGAAAGGGTTTGCTGCTTTAAAGCCCGATGGAATTGGAGAAAATCTTAAACCACTCTTTGACCTTATCATTAATACCATCCCTCCACCAGTAGCAAACTCCTCTGGAACACTTCAAGTCCTTGTCACTAATATTGATTACAATGACTATGTTGGTCGTCTTGCAATTGGCAGAATATTTTCAGGGACTTTGTATCATGGTAGTCCTATTGCAATAATCTCTTCAGATGAAAATATCATCAAGACAAAGGCATCTGCCTTATATACATTTACAGGTCTTCAAAGAGAAGAGATTAAATCAGCTCTGGCAGGTGATATAGTAGCTCTGGCAGGTGTAGAAGGTGTAAATATTGGAGATACGATTACAGATGTAGATAATCCAAAACCACTCCCGAGGATAAAGGTTGACGAGCCAACTATATCTATGGTTTTTTCGGTCAATACATCACCCTTTGCAGGCAGGGAAGGTCGCTTTGTCACCTCACGAAATTTGCGTGAAAGACTTGAAAAGGAACTTCTATATAATGTCGCTATCAAGATTGAATTTGACCAGAATGATTCCTTTAAGGTCATGGGAAGGGGAGAATTACAACTTGCAATACTCATTGAGATAATGAGGAGAGAGGGTTATGAACTTTCAGTCTCAATGCCTGAGATAATTACAAAGACCATAAATGGACAACTCTATGAACCCTTTGAAACACTCGTCATAGATATACCTGAAGAGTTTATTGGCATTGTAACCCAACAAATCGGTATTAGAAAGGGCAAGATGACAAAGATGCAAAATAATGGACACGGTAGGGTGAGGCTTGAATTTAGAATACCTTCAAGAGGATTAATCGGCTTTAGGTCTCAATTTCTTACAGATACAAAAGGTACAGGGCTACTTAATCACCTCTTTGATTGCTATCAATTATGGCAGGGACCTATGACGAAGAGACAAACAGGTGCCTTAGTTGCAGACAGAGCAGGAAAGACCACTACCTATGCACTCTATCATCTTCAACCAAGGGGAACTCTCTTTGTTGCGGAAAATACTAATGTCTATGAAGGGATGATAGTAGGTGAAAATTCTCGCCCTAATGATTTAGATGTAAATGTAACAAAGGAAAAGAAATTGACTAATATTCGCGCTGCAAGTGCTGATGACATTATTCAACTAATACCCCCAAAGATTCTCAATCTTGAGCAGGCAATAGAGTTTATCAAAGAAGATGAACTTGTTGAAGTAACACCCAAATCAATTAGATTGAGGAAAAAAATACTTGATTCACAAAAGAGGGGAAAAGGTAAGCATGATTAGAAACTCCTTTTCAATTATTAGAGGTATAGGCGAGAGACTTGAGAGGAGAATCTGGCAAAGTGGCATTTACACTTGGGATGATTTTATAAGGGCTTGTGAATTGGACTTTATCCCGCTTGATATGAAGATTCGCTATGATATGGAACTCCTTGAATTAATGAAACTTTTAGAAGATTCTAATGTCAGACATCTTTGCAGGGTCATCAAGAGGAGAGAGCATTGGAGGCTTTATGATGTACTGCGTGAAGATGCCCTTTGTCTTGACATTGAAACTACAGGCTTAAGTCCTGAGGCAGGCGGATATGTAACCGTTGTTGGGCTATATGATTGTAAGGAATATATTTCTCTGGTGCGTGGCTTTGAATTAGATTCCAAGAGGCTTAAAAACATAATCAGCAATTATAAGTGCCTTATTACTTATAATGGTCTCTGTTTTGATATACCCTTTTTGAGAAAGACCTTCCCTGAGGTATTCTTTGAGCTCCCACACTTTGACCTATCTCAATCTGCAAGAAGGCTTGGGATTAAAGGCGGGCTAAAAGACCTTGAAAGGCATTTTCACATCAATAGAAATCACAGATTGACGGGGATGAACGGCTATGATGCGGTGAGGCTATGGGAACAATGGAAATCTGGAAGTGAAGAGGCATTGAACCTATTGATTGAATACAATAAGGCAGATACAATTAATTTAAAAAAACTTGCCGATATGATCTATCCGCTTTTAAGGGAATCAACTGGCTTTTTATGGACATCTCAAGGATAATTAGTCGTTACGAGGCATACCTCACCGTAGAAAAGGGTCTCTCAAGAAATACTGTTAAGTCTTATCTGTTTGACCTGATGCCTTTTTTTGATTATCTCAAGGAAAGGGGTAAAGATGCCATCAATTTTAAAAAAGAGGACCTTGTTTTATATCTAACCCAACTTACAGAGAAGGCTTATTCAACGGCAAGTAGGAGCAGGTTTATATCTGCAATAAAAGGATATTGTAAATATCTATTAATTGAAAAGATTGTTAATGAAAATCCGTCTGAATCCATTCATCCACCTAAGCAGTGGGAGAGATTACCAAAGGCACTTGATTTATCAGATATAAAGCAACTCCTTGAGACTGAGTTGCCTACAAGGTTTTACCTTCGTGATAGTGCTATGCTTGAACTAATTTATTCTTCAGGTCTAAGGGTAAGTGAGATTATTTCTATTAAAACTAATGATATTTACTTCGAAGGAGGATTTATCAGGATACTGGGAAAGGGTTCAAAGGAGCGCATTGTCCCTATCAACCAGAGGGCTATCAAAAAGATTAAAAATTATACAGAGACCTTGAGAGTAAGGTTACTTAAAGGTAAGACATCACCTTATCTTTTCCTATCAAATAGGGGTGAACCTATGACAAGACAGAGGTTCTGGCAATCACTCAAGGATTTTGGCAAGGCAGCAGGACTGACCCTAACGCCTCATTCCCTTAGACATAGTTTTGCTACTCATCTCCTTGATGGTGGTGCTGACTTGAGGTCTGTCCAAAAGATGCTTGGGCATTCAGATATATCAACCACCCAGATTTATACAAAGGTCTCATCTGATAAGATTAAAAAGGCATATAAACAATATCATCCGAGGGCAAAATGATTAAAAAACTTAAGATTGAAGAATTAACAAACAGCTGTTCACAGGAATTATTTAATTTTAATAGCACCTGTGAT
>DUZI01000207.1 GCA_013349595.1 Nitrospirota bacterium | reverse complement strand
AGCCTTTATTGGCAATCCTGGTCAGAGCATTTATAGTGCATCAAAGGCAGGGATTGTAGGTTTTACCAAATCGGTAGCCCTTGAGTATGCCAAAAGAGGTATTACTGTCAATGCAATAGCACCCGGCTTTATAAAGACAGATATGACCGACAGGATACCAGAAAAGATTAAAGAGGAGATTTTAAATATGATTCCTTTGGGGACGTATGGGACTGGTGAGGATATTGCTAATACGGTATTGTTTTTAGCATCCCCAAAGACTTCATATATTACAGGACAGGTAATTCATGTAAATGGTGGGATGTTTTTAGGTTAGTTTAAAATATCTCTGAAGTAAGCTAAAGTTGGTTCACATTTTATATAACATCTAAAATTAAAGGGAGGTTTGTAATGATTGAAGGAAAAGTTAAGGAGATTATTTCTAAACAATTAGGAGTTGACATCGCACAGGTGACAGATGAATCATCATTTGTTGAAGATTTGGGAGCAGATTCACTTGACACAGTTGAGCTTGTAATGGCCTTTGAGGAAGCCTTTGGCATTGAAATACCAGATGACGATGCAGAAAAGATAGCAAAGGTAAAAGACGCAATAAAGTATATAAAAGATAAAAAAGGCTAATGGATAAAAGAGTTGTAGTAACAGGACTTGGTCTCGTTACCCCTGTTGGGCTGAATGTAAAAGATTCTTGGGAAGCCCTTAAATCAGGAGTTTCAGGTATTGATTTAATAACTCATTTTGATGCAAAAGACTTACCTGTTAGGATTGCAGGAGAGGTCAAGGGATTTGATCCATCTTTGTATATTGAACAAAAGGAAATCAAAAAGATGGACAGGTTTATTCACTTGGCAATGGGTGCATCTACTGAGGCAATAATTGATTCACAATTGAAGATTGATGAATCAATAGCAGATCAGGTCGGTGTCTCTATTGGGGCAGGTATTGGTGGGCTTTCAACTATTGAGCACTATCATAAGATTTTACTTGAAAAAGGTTATAGAAGGATAACCCCTTTTTTCATTCCCATGTTAATAATCAATTTGGCATCTGGAAATGTATCAATCAAGTTTGGTGCAAAGGGACCTAATACCTGTGCGGTTACTGCATGTTCTACAGGGACGCATTCCATAGGTGATGCCTACAGGATAATTCAACGAGGTGAGGCAATTGCCATGATTGCTGGTGGAACGGAGTCATGTATAACGCCACTTGGTGTCAGTGGTTTTGCAGTAATGAAGGCACTTTCTACAAGAAATGAAGAACCTCAAAGGGCAAGCAGACCCTTTGATATTAACAGGGATGGTTTTGTCATGGGTGAAGGTGCTGGAATAGTCATACTTGAAGAATTAGAATTTGCAAAGTCAAGAGGGGCAAGGATTTATGCAGAGCTGATAGGATACGGAATGTCTGCAGATGCCTATCATCTTACATCACCATCACCTGATGGTAGGGGTGCAGTGATGTGTATGAAAAAAGCTCTTAACGACGCAAAAATAGCCCCAGAAAAGATAAGTTACATAAATGCCCATGGCACATCTACAAAATATGGGGATGAAATAGAGACAAAGGCAATAAAGGAAGTTTTTGGCAATCATGCAAAAGAGTTGGTTATAAGTTCCACAAAGTCAATGACAGGTCACCTACTTGGTGCTGCAGGTGGTCTTGAGGCAGTAATATCTGTCTTATCAGTATTTCATAATATAATTCCTCCGACGATTAACATTGATGAGCCAGATCCAGAATGTGATTTGGATTACGCACCATATAAGTTCAGAGAACTTGATGTTGAATATGCTATGAGTAATTCCTTTGGTTTTGGAGGCACTAATGGATGCCTTATCTTCAGTAAATATAGAGAAACTTGAGTCTTCAGTCGGTTATAATTTTACAAATAAAAAAATCCTCTTTGAAGCCCTAACACACAAGTCAAAACACTTTGAAGACCCTCGACTATTCCCTGATTACAATGAAAGACTTGAGTTTCTTGGTGATTCAATATTAAGTCTCATTATTGCAGAGATACTCTTTAAGCACCCTCTAAATTTCAATGAGGCACAGATGTCAAAGATGAAATCTTACTTAGTAAAAGAAACTGTCTTGTTTGATATTTCAAAGACAATCTCTTTAGGTGATTTTATCTTTTTGGGTAATGGAGAGGAGACCACAGGCGGAAGGCAAAAAAAATCCATCCTTGCTGATGCAGTTGAGGCATTGATTGGCGCAATCTATTTAGACAGCAACTATGAAGTTACAAAAAAAGTGGTCGAAAAATTATTTACTGAAAAAATTAATAATGTTATAGATAATAAAGAAGGGGCAGATTTTAAGAGTGAACTTCAAGAAATATGTCAAGAACTTTATGGAACACTGCCAGAATATAAAATAGTGAATCAAGAGGGTGAGGATCATAAAAAGATATTTACCGTCGAGGTTTATATAAATAACAAGTTTTGTGGAAAGGGCGTTGGTAAAAGCAAAAAAGAGGCAGAGATGTTATCTGCAAAAGAAGCACTGAGCAGAAAAGACTTAAAGGAACTGGATAAGAGGGAGATTTGTATTTATCGCTAAATTTTTGTCATTTAAAGAAGGTGTTATGAAGAGATATTTACTATTATTTATTACAATGTGTTTTCTTTTCTTTTATGCAAGATATGCTTATTGCACTACCTTTAGTGAAAATTTTGATCTAAGCTCAATGTATAATGCAAATAATAAAGTGTTAGAGCCGTTAGTTGTAAGTGATTTAATCAAATCACAAGAAAGAAAAGAAACTAATTTATACACCTTCAAAAAAAAACCTGTAAGTTCAACAAAAAGTACTATTCAATCTTTATGTCCTGTTAGTCTCAATCCAACTAATATGACCCTTACTTATTCAGCCCAAAATTCTGTTTTTAATGTAATAATAGAAGATTCTTCCTGTGCAGATTGGAATGTAGCCTCTAATGTCCCATGGATTACCATAGTTGACCCGTCTACAGGATTTGCCTCTAATAGTAGTCAAGTCAAATTTTCTATAACTGAAAATACCTCATCAAATTCAAGATCTGGTGTAATCAAGGTAAATGATGTAAGTTTTAATGTAACACAACAAGGCAAGACTCCATGCACCATTACTGCATCTGTCCCATCTACCTCAAGCACTATCTTTCAATCTTCAGGTGGTGGTGGAATGATTAATGTAACTGCTACTTCGGGGTGTAGTTGGACTGCAACAGTAAGTGGCAATACATCATGGATTACCATACTTTCTGGTGCTTCAGGGACTGGTAACGGCACTATCATATATACCGTATCACCAAATACCGGGACCGCCAAAAGGATTGGCACAATAACTGTCACAAATAGTATTCCCATAATTATCACCCAATATGGGGCATCAATAACAACTTGCAATTATGAGATCTCTCCTGCCTCAAAAACCTTTCCTTATACTGCAAGTAGTGGACATATCTTTACTATAACCACAAATGACCAATCTTGCACATGGAAGGTAGTCCCTACTGAAAATTGGGTTACCGTTACATCAGGTGGTTCAGGGACTGGTAATGGAGCAGGAAATTATAGCATTACACTTAACAATAGTAATTCTACAAGAACCGCAGAGATTAAAATCTTAGGAACCACAAAGTCCCTTGTCTTAATTCAGGAAGGAAAACCTGTTCCACCGACATGTTCAATTTTATTAAATCCCTCTTCTTATATTAGTGAATATCAAGGAGGAGAGTCTTCTTTTACAGTTTCGACAAATCTATCAGACTGTCAATGGACTGCCTCAAGCAATGAAAACTGGATTTTCATTACCTCTGGTTCAAAAGGGACAGGGAATGGTAAAGTTACTTTTAAAATAGATCAAAATCTTAGCAAGGTGTCACGCTCAGGCAAGATTACTATAAACGGGGCGGAATTTCAAATTACACAAAAGGGTTTTACAGGTGATTCAACTAATTTAGGCAAGGCAATTGATAATACTAAACTTTCTTGGCAGACAGGCGGGACATTGCCCTTTTGGGTTGATACAAAAGAGTTTTATTATGGTGATTCTTCTGCAAAGAGTGGACCATTAAGTCATTCCCAATCATCATGGGTTCAGACAATAATAACAGGACCAGGGACACTTTCATTTTTCTGGAAGGTATCTTCAGAGATAGGTTTTGATACATTTAAGTTTACCGTAAATGGAGTAAGGTATGGTGAAATAAGCGGAAATATTGACTGGAGAGAGTTTACAATGGACATACCTGAAGGAACCTACACACTAAGATGGACTTATTCAAAGGACTCAACAGGTAGTAGTGGTGAAGATGCAGGATGGCTTGACAAGGTTGAGTATAAACAAGCAGAAGAACCATTACCTGTGGTTATACCTTTGTATAGATTTTATAACCCTCAATTAAGTGCCCATTTTTATACAGCAGATAAAAATGAGAAAGAAGAAGTAATCAAGAAGTTCCCATATTTTCAATATGAGGGTATAGCCTATTATGTTTATTCAGGGCAAAAGGCATCACTGTTACCAGTTTATAGATTTTACAATGTCAAGACAGGTGTCCATTTTTATACCATTGATGAATTAGAAAAGGAACAAATTATACTGATGTTACCACAATTCAGATATGAAGGCATTGCCTTTTATGCCTTTACTTCAAAACAAAGCTTTGTTAAACCAGTTTATAGATTTTTTAATAAAAAGACAGGCACGCATTTTTACACCATTGACGAGGTAGAGAAAGAGTATATAATCAATAATTACCCCCAATGGATTTATGAATTTATTAGCTATTATGCAATAAATTAAAAAACACAAAACTGTTTTTAACCCAAAATCAGCGATAGAACTGAGAACTTAATAAAATCAAGTAGGAAGGGTTGGTGAGGAATTTTTATACGACAAGAAATCTTGAGAAACTTTAGCAAAAGGCATTGCATTATAAGGAATAAAGCAAAATTAAAATGAAATCATCGATTATAAAAATTCCGAAACAGCCCTTTCTATCGCTATTTTTGGGTTTTTAGCTTGAATATTACACCTTTTTTTGATAGAATGTT
>DUZI01000261.1 GCA_013349595.1 Nitrospirota bacterium | reverse complement strand
TCACCAACCCTTCCTACTTGATTTTATTAAGTTCTCAGTTCTATCGCTGATTTTGGATAAAGATGAAATTTAAAAACTATATCAATGAAATGAGAAAAATAAATTTTAATTATTTGCCTTTATGTTCATCGAACTATAGGTTGTAAAAGATTTTTTATTACTTTATACTGACCCTCATAGAAAAATGTAAGTGATAGGCTTCATTTATAATCGCAAATAATCCCTTAAATTATAGAAAAGTATGATTTTGATTGGTTAACCTTGATATTCTACAATCAGTGTAGAGTTCTATTATGAAAAGATATATATATTTTTTTTCCCTTTTAATCACAGCGACAATAATCATTATTGTTGACAATGTCATTACCTATAGACATTCTCAAATTATTGCCGAAGATGCTACTAAACTTCATGCCCTTGGCATAGCAACAAGCCTTGAAGCAGCTCTGAAAGATTACGATTTTTTTAAAAGACGGCATAACTTGTTTAAAGAAATCATCAATGATGGTAAATGGGAAGGTATAGCATTTATAGGTCTGTATTCAAGTGATGGTAAGATATTGCTTCACTCTAATGAAAATCTTATCGGCAGGACTATCAAAGATGATATTATCAAAAAAACCTCTTTGGAGAATAAAATTATTTACGAGTATCTCCTACTTGGTACAGGTGAAGTAGTTTTTACTATTAATTTGCCAATCCATACTATCAAGCAAGCCAATATCCCAGTATTAAGGGTAGCCATACATACCTTCCAGATTGAAAGATTAAAGAGGCTTGTTCAATTAAAGGTCTCTGCTATGACTGTAGTATTAATTATTATCTGGATTTTTGGAATAGTTTTATTAATTAATGAAAAAAAGGCAGAGAGGCTCAGAGAAAAGATGCTTGAAAAGGAGAGGTTTGCCCACATTGGAGAGATGGCATCAGTCCTCGCCCATGAGATAAGAAACCCTCTCGGCAGTATAAAGGGTTTTGCCCAATATTTATTTGAATCAACAAAGGATGAAAGTCGGAAAGAACCTTTAAATATTATTGTTGATGAATCAACAAGGCTTGAAAGGCTAACCGATGAACTCCTTCTTTATGCAAAGCCCTTAGAGTTAAAGTTAGAGCCAGTTGATATAAATGTCTTATTAAATGACACCATCAAAAAACTTAGTGATGATTTTAAAGATATTAACTTTAGTATAAGGTCTCAGTGTGTTAAATTAATTAATTCTGATCGTGATAAAATAATCCAGATTTTGATAAATCTCATTGACAATGCAAGGGATGCAATGGAAAATAAAGGGACAGTTGATATAGACATTCAGGATAGTAAAGAAGGCATAATGCTTACTGTAAGAGATACAGGCAAAGGCATTGATGAATCAATTAAAGACAGGATATTTAATCCCTTTTTTACCACAAAGACAAGAGGCACAGGACTCGGTTTATCTATAGTAAAGAAATTAGTCAGTCTGCTTGACGGTTCTATAAGTATAAAGAATATGATGCCAAATGGAGTAGAGGTAAAGGTCTTTATCAGGGATATGAAAAAGCCATGAGCAAGGATAATTTTAGGATATTAATCGTTGATGATGAAAAATCCTTTTTACTTCTCCTTGAAAGGATACTAAAGGACGAAGGATACAAAGTCAAGGCTTGTGATAATCCAGAGATAGCCCTCAAAGAGATAGATAACTTTCACCCTAATCTCCTTATTACAGACTTGAAGATGCCTACAATGGACGGAATAACCTTAATGGAAAAGGTAAAGGAACTAAACAAAGAGACTGATTTTTTAATCCTTACTGCCTTTGCCACAGTTGACACTGCCGTTGAGGCTATGAAAAAGGGTGCCATTGACTATCTTACAAAGCCCCTGAAGAACCCTGAAGAATTAAGGAAGGCAGTCCTTAATGTATTTCAGAGACAGAAGCTAAGTAGTGAAAACAGTCTTTTGAAGTCTTCTCAACTAACAGATATACCACCACTTGAGATAATCTTTTCAGGTATGCATGAAATCCTAAAGGACATTCAAGATGTGGCAACGACCAATGCAACCGTCATGCTCTATGGTGAGACAGGGACTGGCAAGAGTCTTATTTCAAAGGTAATCCATCACTTAAGTAAGAGAGAAGGACCCTTTGTAGAGCTTAACTGTGCTGCCATACCAGAGAATCTCCTTGAATCAGAACTCTTTGGCTATGAAAAGGGTGCCTTTACAGGGGCAACATCTTCAAAGAAGGGGAAGTTTGAGGTTGCCGATGAAGGGACGGTATTTCTTGATGAGGTTTCAGAGATGAGCCTTGTCTTGCAGGCAAAGTTTCTCAAGATCCTTCAAGACAAGACCTTTGAGAGACTTGGCTCTGTTGTAACGCTTAAAACAAATGCAAGGATTATATCAGCAACGAATAGAGACCTTAAGGCGCTTTGTGCGGAAAAGAGATTCAGAGAAGACCTCTATTATCGCTTAAATGTCTTCCCTGTGTATCTGAAACCTCTAAGAGAAAGAAGGGATAGTATTAAGATAATTGCGGATTATCTTATTCAAAACATCTCTGTAAAGCTCGGCAAAAGACCTGTCCCCTTTAACAAAAGTTCCTACGACAGGTTAATTAAATATCCTTGGCCTGGCAATATAAGGGAACTGTCAAATGTTATTGAAAGGGCTATCATTGTAAATAAGGCAGATGAGCTTTTTATAACTAATCTTGATGTATTTTCTGTAGAAAACTCACTTGAGGGAGAGACACTGTCTCATACAGAGAGCCTTGATGATTTAGAAAGAGCGGCAATACAAAGGGCACTGAAAGCAACAAGTGGTAATAGACGAGAGGCAGCAATGAGATTAGGCATTTCCTTAAGAACCCTGCAATACAAAATAAAGGAATATAAACTAAATTGAATTTTGCCAGATGGATATTTTTGCTAAGATAGCAGAGCGGAAGATTGTAGAGGCGATTCAAGAGGGGCTATTTGATAACCTTTCTAATAGCGGAAAGCCCCTTGTGATTGAAGATTTGAGCCTTGTCCCTGAAGAATTGAGAATGGCTTATAAAATACTTAAAAATGCAGGCATGATACCGCCTGAATTAGAAGATAGAAAGGAAATCATAAATCTAAGAGAACTTATCAACACGATTGATGATGATACATTAAGATTAAAAAAAATCAGGGAGTTGAATTATAAGATTTTAAAATACAATCTTCAAAACAAACGCCCTCTCCACCTTGATGAACAATATGAAAACAGGATAAATGAACGATTAATGGGATTTGATAAAAGATAACAAACAAGTTTGTCCTTACTAAAGCATCCTGTCTTGACTTCTGTATTGAATTGCCTCTGCTACATGGTGGCTCTCTATTTTGTCTTTTTTATCCATATCTGCAATAGTCCTTGAGACCTTTAAGATACGAGAATAAGCCCTTGCAGACAGTCCAAGGCTTTCCATAGCCTTGTTCAGTAAGTTTTGGGCATCATCGGCTAATTTGCAATATTTTTTAATATGTCTTGTCTTCATCTGTCCATTGGCATAGATTCCTTCAGATTTAAATCTCAATAATTGTATTTCTCTTGCAGCGATGACCCTTTCTCTTATCCTTTCTGAACTCTCTCCCGTATATTCCTTTGATAGTTCCTTAAAAGGAACTGCTGGGACATCAATGTGAAGGTCAATCCTATCAAGCAAAGGTCCTGATATCCTTGCCCTGTATTTGCTAATAATACTTGGTGAACATGTGCATTGATGTCTCTGATCTGAATAATAACCACAAGGACAGGGGTTCATGGCTGACAATAGGACAAATTGGGCAGGATAGGTTACAGAGGCAACTGCCCTTGATACAGTAACATATCCATTTTCAATGGGCTGTCTTAACACCTCAAGGACATTTCTCTTGAATTCTGGCAATTCATCAAGAAAAAGGACCCCAAAATGGGCTAAAGATACCTCGCCTGGTTTTGGTATCTGTCCTCCTCCAATAAGGGCTATATCTGAAATAGTGTGATGAGGCATCCTCACAGGCCTTCTGGCAAGGATTGCAGTATTTTCAGTTAAAAGTCCTGCTACACTGTGAATTTTTGTAGCCTCAATTGCCTCCTCAAAGGTCATTGGCGGCAGGATAGTTGGAAATCTCTTAGCAAGCATTGTCTTGCCACTGCCAGGTGGTCCTATCATCAAGACATTATGTGAACCAGTTGCTGCAACCTCTAAAGCCCTTTTGGCGTGTTCCTGACCCTTGATGTCTGAAAAGTCTTCCTCATAGATAGAATTTTGACTCATCAACTCATCAGTATTTACCTTAAAAGGCTCAATTTTTTTCATGCCTTTTAGAAATTCAATTGTCTCAGGCAGGCTCTTTAACCCTATTACACTTAGACCTTTAACAATTGCTGCCTCTAACACATTTTCATGAGGTAATAGAAGTCCCTTAAGCTTCCTCTTCTTTGCCTCAATGGCAATAGGTAGGACGCCTCTTACAGGTTTTAATTTGCCATCGAGGGATAACTCTCCGATGAACATGTAGCCTTCAAGTTCGTTCTGATTAATCAGTCCCTCTGAGGCAATTATACCTATTGCAATTGGCAGATCAAAGGCTGAGCCTTCTTTTTTTATGTCTGCAGGGGCAAGGTTGACTGTAATCTTTTTAAGGGGGAAGCTAAAGCCTATGTTTTTTAAGGCAGGTCTAATTCTGTCTTTGCTTTCTTTGACGGCAGTATCTGGAAGTCCTACAACAGAAAAGTGTGGTAATCCAATTGATGAGATGTCAACCTCTACCTCAATAAGATTTGCATCAACTCCTATTACATAAGCACTTAAGACTTTTGATAACATTAAGGGATTCTCTCAAGGGAATATTATCATGCCGAAGGCGGGATTTGAACCCGCACAGCCTTTCAGCTACTAGACCCTGAACCTAGCGCGTCTGCCAGTTCCGCCACTTCGGCAAGTCAACATATCATTATGCCATTATTTAAGTAATAAAAGCATTACCACCTTAAAATCCTTAAAATAGCGCTTAGTAAGGGCTGTTTCAGGATTTTTATAATCGACAAATTTTATT
>DUZI01000118.1 GCA_013349595.1 Nitrospirota bacterium | reverse complement strand
GTCTTTCATAAACAAAACAGGAGGGTTGAGTGTATAAAATATTTCTTTTCAGTGTTATTTTTTTACTTTTTCAAAGCACTACTGCAAGAGGACTTGAAGAGATTTATACCCTTCAAGATTTTTATAAATCCTACAAAGATATTGAAGGTCGATTTATCCAAAAGTCTTTTATAAAAGAATTAAATAAGAGCCTCTCTTATGAAGGGACTTTTTATGTCAAAGGGAAGAAGATGTATTTAGATTATAAAGGGAAAAGACCACAAAAGGTTTATGTAACTGAATCAGAGATAATAATATATCAACCAAAGGAAAAAACTGCCTTTAGGAGTTCCTTTGATGAATCAAAATATGGCCAAACACCCCTTGCACTGATAAAAGGCTTGACAGATATTAAAAACGATTTTCAAACAAAAAAACTTTCTCAAAATGTCTTATCTCTTAAGCCCCTTAAAACAATGGGTAATATTGAGGAGATAAAGGTCTATCTTTCTACTGAAAATCCATTTCCCATATCAAAGATTTTGTTAAATGATAAAACAGGTAATCACATAGAAATAATTTTTACAGGGGTAAAGGTAAATGAAGGTATTAGGGATGCTGTTTTGATGTTTAATCCACCAAGCGATGTGACTATAATCAACCAATAGGAGGTTAGTTTATTGCAAGACAAATACAATCCACAGGATATAGAAGATAAGTGGCAATGCTATTGGCAAAAAGAAGGGTTGCATAGCACTGATAATAAGGGAGGGGAGAAAAAGTTTTATTGTCTTGAGATGTTTCCCTATCCATCAGGAAAGATCCACATGGGGCATGTGCGTAATTATGCTATTGGTGATGTGATTGCAAGATATAAAAAGATGCAGGGCTTCAAGGTGCTTCATCCTATGGGGTGGGATGCCTTTGGGATGCCTGCTGAAAATGCAGCAATAAAAAACAATCTCCATCCTGCAAAATGGACCTTTGAGAATATTGAAGCTATGAAGGAGCAACTCAATAAACTCGGTCTAAGTTACGATTGGCAGCGGGAGGTAACATCCTGTAGCCCTGAATATTATCGTTTTAATCAATGGTTTTTTCTCAAACTATATGAAAAAGGGCTTGCTTACAGGAAAAAATCCTTTGTGAACTGGTGTGATACTTGTAGCACTGTCCTTGCAAATGAACAGGTAATTGATGACGGTTGTTGGCGTTGTGGTGATAGAGTTATTCAGAAAGAACTTGAGCAATGGTTTTTTAGGATAACTGACTATGCGGAATCACTTCTTGAAGGTTGTAATTCCCTTACAGGTTGGCCTGAAAGGGTTGTGACTATGCAGAAAAATTGGATAGGCAAGAGTACTGGTGTAGAGGTTGATTTCCCAATAGTTGATATGGATATTGCCCTGGGAATTTTCACTACAAGACCTGATACACTCTTTGGGGTAACCTTTATGTGTATTGCACCAACTCACCCATTAGTTCACATGCTTGTTAAAGACAAAGAGAGCCTGACTCAATTAATAGAAAAATATGGGAAGGAAGATGAAAAGATTGGTCTCTTTACAAATCATTATGCCATTAATCCACTTACCAAAGAAAAAGTCCCAATCTATGTTGCCAATTTTGTCTTAATGGAATATGGCACAGGTGCAATAATGTCTGTGCCAGCACATGATCAGAGAGATTTTGAATTTGCAAAGAAATACAATTTACCCATAAAGGTTGTTATAAATCGAGAAAAAGAACCCCTAAATGCAGAAGAAATGGCATCAGCCTTTGAAGAAGAAGGCGTGCTTGTTAATTCTGCTCAATTTACAGGGGTTTCAAGCCCTGCGGCAAGGGATGAGATCTCCCGATTTATTGAACAACAAGGATTGGGCATTATAAAGATAAATTACAGATTACGGGATTGGGGTATTTCAAGACAAAGATATTGGGGAACGCCTATTCCTATTATCTACTGCGATAATTGTGGGATTGTGCCAGTGCCTTATTCAGATTTGCCTGTAATACTCCCTGAAGATGTTACTTTTACTGGTCGTGGTGGCTCTCCACTGCTTGAATCGAAGAGTTTCATCAATGTGAATTGTCCAAAATGCAGAATCTTGGCAAGACGAGAGACCGATACAATGGATACCTTTGTAGATTCTTCATGGTATTTTATTGCCTATTGTGTATCAGAGGCATGGAAATCAGCAAATAAGCATGAACTTAAAAACACAGATTTTGAAGACATCTTTAGAATTTTTTATAAAGAGATTGACTATTGGATGCCTGTTGACCAATATATTGGCGGTATTGAACATGCGGTATTACACCTTTTGTATTCACGGTTCTTTACAAGGGCATTAAGAGATTTAGGACTTATCAGGTTTGATGAACCCTTCAAAAATCTTTTAACTCAAGGTATGGTCTGTAAAGAGACTATACGATGCAATGAACATGGTTGGCTCTTTCCTGAAGAGGCAATTGATAATAAATGTATCCATTGTGGACAAAATGCTGAAAAGGGAAGGGTTGAAAAGATGTCAAAGTCTAAAAAAAATGTAGTTGACCCATCTGTATTGCTTAAAAAATATGGGGCAGATACTATAAGGGTCTTTTCTCTCTTTGCAGCACCACCAGAAAAAGACCTTGAATGGTCTCAACAGGGTGTTGAAGGTGCCTTTAGGTTTCTAAATAAGATTTGGAACATTGTCTATAAATTCAAACAAAAAGGTGAAACCTTAAACATTTTAATTTCAGATAAGGATATTTTAAATGCCAATCAAGCCTCATCATCACTAATAAGAAAGACTCATCAGACTATTAAGAAAGTAACAGAAGACATAGAGCGTGATTTTCACTTTAATACCGCCATTGCATCAATGATGGAGTTAATAAACGAGATGTCACAATTTACGATCACCAACAAAGATGAATTTATTGCCATGTCCATATGTCTTGAAAGGCTGTTGCTCCTGCTATCGCCCTTTGCCCCACATATTGCAGAGGAGTTATGGCGGGTTTTGGGAAAAGAAGGCTCTATCTATAATAATGATTGGCCTAAGTGGGATGAAGAATTGGCAAGAGAGGAAGAGATTGAGCTTGTAATTCAGATAAATGGTAAGGTTAGGTCAAAGGTAATGATACCACTCGGCACATCAGATGATTCTATAAAGAAAATAGCACTGGACGATACAAAGGTCAAAAGTAACTTAGAAGGAAAGACTATCAAAAAGATGATAGTCATCTCTGGCAAGCTGATAAATATAGTTGCAGTATGAAAGTAATTTACATTATACTTTTCGCCCTTTTTATCCTTACTGGTTGTGGCTATACTATTCAAACCCAACAAACGCTACCCTTTGAAGCTATTGCCATTGGTTCAATTACTAATACTACCAGTGAACCAAAACTCCAAGACAGGTTATTAAGTATTCTTAATGAGGCAGCAATGTCTTATGGATTTTATGTCAGTAAGAATGCAAGATACAGGCTTGAAGGTGAGATTACAAGGTTTAATCTTAAGGTCTTATCAGAGATAAGTCTTACCGCATCAGAGTATGAAGTTGATATAGCAGGCAACTTTTTTCTCGTTGATACAAAGACCTCAAAAAAACATACCCTAACTATATTAAGACCTTTCAGCAGCCATTTTATTACTAAGGAAAGGCTTACTGATGTTTTGATTCAAAAAGAAGTCTATACAAGAAAGGCATTAAAAGAGATTGCTCAGGAATTAATCAGAGAGATAATATATAACCCTCCGGAGAGAAGATGAGTATTGATAGAGAGCTTTCAGAAGGATTTAATAGCCCTATTTATTCCATAGTATCTAATGATGAATTCCTATTAAATGATACAGCAAGGCTAATAAAAAAGTCTGTCCTCCAAGATGAATTCAATTTTGAAGACTATGATTTATCCTTTTCAGACAACAAGATTTCTATAAATGGACTCATGGAATCACTCAATATGATTCCCTTTATGTCAGGCAGAAAGGTCGTATTTATAAGACACAGTGAAAATTTTACAAAAAAAGAATTAGAAGCACTTAATAAATATTTCTCCAATCCATCACCTTTTTCTTTGCTTGTGTTATTTTTTAAGGTATCTGATTTGAGAAAAAACCTCCCTTTAGCTAATCAAAATATAAAGACCCTTGTAGTTTCATTATCAGGCAGAGAATTTGTCAAATGGATTGACAATAGAACAAGGCAATTAGGCTATAAACTTACAAAAAATGCCATTGATTATCTTATAAATGTAACTGGTACTGATGTGGGAATTATTAATGCAGAACTACAGAAATTTAACGCCCTCAATAAACAATCGTTAGATATAGCAGATATTAGTAGTATCATCTATTCAGGTGCAGATTATGGAGCCTTTGAATTGATTGATAAAATCAAACAGGGTGATTTAAAAAAATCCATTCAACTATTACAAAGGCTTGATAAAGAAATAGAGACCTATCAATTGCTTGGTGCACTTTGTTGGGATTTAGTGGTAAAACAAGAAAAAATTATGGATATTAAATACATAAAAGATGCCCTTAAGATATTACATGAAGCTGATATGCTCTCAAAGAAATCAGCCTTGTGCGTTATGGAAACAACAATAGTTAGACTTGTAGAAAACTTTAAAAGGATACAGCGAAATAATAACTGATATAAAACAATAGGCAGGAAGTGCAAAAACTTCCTGCTCAATTATTGATTAAGCAGGAAGTTATTTATTCTCTGTTAATATTTCTGTTGGTTCAGTTGTTACTGTTTCTGTTGATTTTATTGGTGCAGGTGTCTCAACAGCCGACGTTAATACCTTGTTTGCCTTTAGTGTAAGTCTTGAGATCTTTCTTGAGGCAGTATTCTTATGAATTATTCCCTTTGAAGAGGCTGAGCTTAAAACTTTTATTGTCTCTTTAAGCATCTTTTCAATGGCTTCTCTATCCTTACTAAGGCAGACAGTCTCAAATTTCTTTACATAGGTTTTAATCTTTGATTTAACCGCTGTATTCCTTAAAGTGTTTTTCTCTGTCTGCCTGACCCTTTTTAATACAGATAGTTTCTTTTTTTTCTTCGTAGTTGTCTTTGTTGCCAAACTTTAAAACCTCCTAATAT
>DUZI01000108.1 GCA_013349595.1 Nitrospirota bacterium | reverse complement strand
TCGTTTATTTCAACAAAAGAAAGTTTAGGATTTTTTTCCTGCCTTGCTAAAAAGGCATTTTTACCAATAAGTTCTGATTCAGGATGATAAAAAAATAATCCAGTATTGTTAATAATCCAAACATAACCATATTTTACTGATTTTATTGAACTTATTAACTTTTCAATTAAACTTCTTGTATCAACTAAAAAGATAATTATGCCTGAAAAATCCTTTTCTTTTAGAGGTTTTTTATTTGCTGATTTTGTCTTCCATACTGGTATGGAAATCTCCATGATATTTTTATTTTGACCATCAATATTCATATTTAAATCGTTTATTACTATCTCTCTTGTTGACATTGGGTCTTTTTGTTTCTCTAATAACTCATTTTCGTTTGATGTTATTTTTCGATTTTCTTGAGAATCCTGTTTTATCACAAAGGTTGTTTTGGAAATAGTATTAATAAATTTAATTTCAATAGCACCAACTTCTTTTATACTTGAAAAAGTTATGTTGAGTCTTGTAGATAAGAAATTTTTTTCATTATTTTGTATTGTAGGGGATAAACTTAAGAGAATTAGTTCCCTTTTAAGATGAGAGATATTGGTTTCTATAATGCTTGCAACATATTGTGCAAGGACAAGTTGTTGTTTATTGAAATCATCTATGACTACCTCTCTAACTTTCTTTGCAGAAGACCAGCCTAAAAAAATAATTATAGAGAGCACAATCACAACTGTTGACAAAACAATAGTCTTAAAATGTTTCAAGTAGAAATCAACGAATCTTAAAATAGTTTTTAATTGTATTTTTAAATTTTCTATAAGTTTCCATTGAATTAATCTAAAAGAATAGATAGTATTTAATGTATAATTTATCTTTGAGTATATCATAGTTTAAATTTTAATGGATAAGTAAATATTATTTATAAAATGCCACCATTGCTTACAATTGATATAGGTAATACTACAACGAGCTTTGTTTTTTTTAAAGATTCACATTTAGACATCATTTTGGACAAAAAGACCTATCTTACAAGTGAAATTAAAGCACAAAAAGCAAAAACGATGAAGTTTATATATTCTTTTTTTAAAAAAAATAGCAATATATCTTTTAATGCAATAATATCTTCTGTTGTTCCTTCAATTGACTTTTTGATAAAACATATACTTGATGATGTCAATACAAATTCTGTTGTTAATTTGAATGATGTAAGGGACATTGTTATAAATATTGATAGAAATTGTAAAAAAACAATTGGTAGTGATAGAGTAGCCAACATGGCTGGTGCTTATAACATTTATAAAAAGTCAGTTGCAGTCGCTGACTTTGGCACAGCAACTACCATCTCTGTTGTAAATAATGAAGGTAAGTTTATAGGGAGTTCAATAATGCCTGGGATAAATATGATGTTAAATTGTATCCATAAGGGTACTGCAAAACTACCTCTCATTAAGGCTGATAAGGTCTTTCAGCCTTATGATATTGATACAAGTTCAGCCATAAAAACAGGTGTGATTTTAGGCACTACAGGTGCAATCGAGCGATTCATAAAAGATATTGAGGAGGCAAGGGATTGTAAGTTACAATTAGTTCTTACAGGTGGTAGTGCTTTGTTAATTAGTAGTTTTATAAAGAGGTCTTATGAATTAAATCCAAATTTAATCTTTGAAGGTCTAAGGGTTATCTATGAGAGAAATTACAATGAATAGATTACCTAAAAGAGGCTCTCTTTTTAAAAAGATTGCTTCAAATTAGTGGCTAAAAGTTCTAAAAATAAAAAAAGTGCTTGACAATCTACCTTAATATAAAACACAGGGTCATACAAACGTATTGGGATTTGGGCTTAAAAAGGTAATTTTCAGGTTTTAAGTTATAAATATTTATGCTTTACACATCCTCAAAGGATGTATATAAATTTATAAAGGAGGTCTGTTAATTATGGAATTTAAAAGTATTCTCTTCCCAACTGATTTTTCTGAAGGAGCCCTTAAGGCTATGTATTATGCAGTAGAGATGGCAAAAAAATTTTCGTCAAAGCTTTATATGATGCATGTAGTTTATGATATTTCAACAGTGTCAGGTCTTTATGTGCCTCATATATCAGTAAGCGAAATGTATAAAGAACTTGAAAGTGGTGCAATGAAGGAACTGGAAAAGTTTGGTTTTGCTCAAAGAAAGGATTTTAAAGATGTTGAGTATGTTGTTTTGAGGGGTGTTCCCTATGAAGAGATAGTTAAATTTGCCAATGATAAGTCTATAGATTTAATCGTAATAGGAAGTCATGGAAGGCATGGAATTGATAGGGTCCTCTTTGGCAGCACTGCAGAAAGAGTTGTAAGATATTCAAAATGTGCAGTAATGGCCATTAGGGCAGGTTAAAATATATTATAAGCAAACCCCTATGAAATTACTCCATAGGGGTTTTGTGTTTTAAAATGCAATTTGATATTAATTTTGTTGATTCCTGCGCCCGTTGTGGTGTTATATGCACCAAAAGGGGTAACATTCACACCCCAGCCTTTATGCCTGTGGGTACTCAAGCAGTTGTAAAGGCTGTCTCTTCAGAAGAATTACTTGAATTAGGCGCTGAAATAATCCTTTCAAATACCTATCATCTTTATTTAAGACCTGGAGACGAGATTATCTCTTGTCTTGGTGGACTCCATAAATTTATGAATTGGCATAAACCAATCCTTACTGATAGTGGTGGTTTCCAGGTCTATAGCCTTTCTCCATTGAGGAAGATCAGTGAAGAAGGTGTTCAATTTCGCTCCCATCTTGATGGATCAAGTCATTTTTTGACTCCAGAAAAGGCTATAGAGATACAATTAAATCTTGACTCTGATATTTTAATGTGTCTTGATGAATGCACCCCATATCCATCAGATTATGACTATGTAAAGTCCTCTTTATTATTGACAACAAGATGGGCAAAGAGGTGTAAGGATTATTTTTTAAAGCATAAAAGTGATGATAAATATATTTTTGGGATAATACAGGGTGGCTTATACAAAGATTTAAGGAGTCAATCATTTGAACAACTGCAGGAGATAGATTTTGATGGATTTGCAGTGGGCGGATTAAGTGTAGGGGAGCCAGATGATGAAAAATATGAAATCATTAATTTCATTACCCCAATGATGCCTAAGGAAAAGGCAAGATACCTGATGGGTGTGGGTGATTTATTAGATGTGATGATAGCAGTTGAGGCTGGTTTTGATATGTTTGATTGTGTTATGCCCACAAGGAATGCCAGAAATGGAACTTTATTTACAAGTCACGGGAAAATTAGTATTAAAAGGACGGAGTTTAAATCTGACCCCTCGCCACTTGATTATAACTGTGATTGCTATACCTGTAAAAACTATTCTAAGGCTTATTTGAGGCATCTCTTTATGGCAAGGGAGATTTTGTCTATGCGTCTAAATTCAATCCATAATCTTCATTTTTATCAATATTTCTTTGCACAAATGAGAAATGCCATTAAAAATAAAGAATTTACTTCCTTTAAAAAACACTGGGAGAGTATCTTTGCAAAGAATAGCACAAATTAAAAAAGTTTTATACATTACCCTTTTTCTAAATCTTTCTGTCTCATTCGGAAAGATAATTTATGGGTATATTACTGATTCTGTAGGTATTTTATCAGATGGATATCATTCTCTATTTGATGGCATTTCAAACATAATTGGCATAGTAGGTATCAGCCTGTCAAGTCAACCACCAGATAAAACTCATCACTATGGACATAGAAAAGTTGAGACACTTTTTACGATATTTATCGGGATACTTATGTTTGTCGCTTGTTATGAAATCTTTAAAAATGTCTATGAAGCAATCTTTAAAGGACATAGGCCGGAATTAAATTTTTTAAGCTTAATAATTATGTTACTAACCTTATGTGTAAATATTTTTGTAGTTATTTATGAAAAAAAGATGTCTGTTCGACTGAAAAGTGAGTTTTTATCAGCAGATTCAAAACATACCCTTTCAGATGTTTTCGTTACCATTGGAGTAATCATTGGTATAGTTTTACAGATGGTTGGCTTTAAATTTGCGGATGTAATTACAGGTTCAGTAGTAGGATTTATTGTGGCTTATACAGGTTTTCAGATTATTAGGGAGTCTGCAGATGTTTTGGTAGATAAAAGCACTGCAGATGTATTTTTAATAAAAGATATAGTTTGTCAACACAAAGGAGTAATTGAATGTCATAATATAAGAACAAGGGGAGTAAAAACATGCTTTTTTGTAGATTTACATATATTAGTAAGAGCAGAACTTACAGTAAGAGATGCCCATAGGATTGCCCATGAAGTAGAAGACGAATTGAAAACAAAGATACCAGAAATAGTAGATGTTGTCGTCCATATAGAGCCAAAAGAAGTAAGGTGAAATAGAGAATTCAACTCCCATAATTTATTTTTTTTTGTTTTTTTTCAATAAAATTGCTTCTTCAAGTTTACTGCAAAAAGTTCTCTTCACAAAGAAGAGGGGAGAAATTCTAAGAAAATCAAATTAGAGGCAGTAAAATGGTTTTGAGAATCTTCTTATGCTTTCTCTAACATTAATAACAGTGGTTTTTACAGATGTAGGCTTTACACAGTCCACAATAACCCTCACTTATGCTAACTTCCCGCCTGCTGCAACATTTCCAAGTGTTCAGATGAAAAGATGGGCAAAGGAAGTAGAAAAAAAGACTAATGGTAAGGTCAACGGTTCAGACCTTTTCTGGGGGGACGCTTTTACCTGCAAAAGGTATTTTTGAGGGTGTTATCGCTGGTTCTGCCGATATTGGTAACTTTGCCATGAGTTATCACCCTGGTCGTTTTCCTCTCTCTGAAGCGATTGATTTACCACATGAATTTACAAATGCAAAGATTGCAAGTTTTGTCCTTTACGATTTAATAGAAAAATATAAACCAAAGGAATTTGAAAAGGTAAAGGTGTTGACTGCATTTACTTGTCAACCAACAAACATTATGACAAAGACACCTCTGACAAGCTTTAAAGACCTAAAAGGGCTTGAGCTTATTGTAAATTTACCAGTTGTCTCTTTTGCTGTAGTTATGAATAAAGACAAATGGAATGCCCTCCCTTCAGATGTAAAAAAAG
>DUZI01000181.1 GCA_013349595.1 Nitrospirota bacterium | reverse complement strand
TAATAAAGAAATCCTTTGCAGATGCCCCTCAAGAGACATTGCTTGTATTAGATGCAACTACTGGACAAAATGCCCTTAGTCAAGCAAGGTTGTTTAATGAAGCAATAGGGATAACGGGTATAGCACTTACAAAACTTGATGGGACGGCAAAGGGAGGGATTATATTTGCCATTAAGAAGGAACTTAATATACCTGTCAGGCTAATAGGCATAGGCGAAAAGATTGAGGACCTGAGAGATTTTAACCCTGAAGACTTTGTGAAAGCACTTTTTGAATAGCTTAATATAGAAAACTAATCACATAAATAATTTATAAAGTTAGTTAATTCACTTAGTTCAATAATTGTAATGGAGTTAAAAAAAGCCTTCTTTAAAAGGGTAGGGGTTGTTTAAAATTTTTATCTGCACTTTTAGAAACTATTAATCAAAAGGAGATATATCTATGAAATCCTTAGTCTCATCTTTGATTCAAAAGAATTCATCAAAGATAGTTCTTGTTGTCCTTGATGGGGTTGGAGGTTTACCCATAAATGGCAAGACTGAACTTGAATATGCAAACACACCAAACCTTGATGCACTTGCTAAGGTCTCTGCCTGTGGTGTCCACATGCCTGTTGATTTTGGGATTACACCTGGTAGCGGACCTGGCCATTTAAGTCTCTTTGGATATGAGCCTGTAGAGTTTCAAATTGGCAGGGGAATACTTGAAGCCCTTGGGCTTGGAGTAGAGGTGACAAGGAATGATATTACTGTCCGTTGTAATTACGCAACGATTAAAGATGGCATTATAGTAGATAGAAGGGCGGGAAGGATAGCTACAGACAAGAGCAAAAAGATAACAGAGAGGATTCAAGAGGCGATTACAAAGATTGACAATGTGGATGTCTTATTTGCACCCGGAATGGAACATAGATTTGCTATAAGATTTAGATTCCCCCATCCACTTAAACCCACTGCCTCTTTAATAGAAGACACAGACCCTCAAAAGGAGGGCAAGGCACCACTTAGACCTAATCCCCTTAATGAGGAGGCAAAGCAAATAGTCCCAGTCTTGGAAAAGGCAATCTCAATGATTGCAGAAGTTATAAAGTCTGAGGAAAAGGCCAATTTCATCTTGATGCGTGGCATATCATCACTTCCTGATATACCAGCCTTTTCAGAAAGATATGGTTTAAAAGCCCTTGCTATTGCCAATTACCCCATGTATCGTGGACTGGCAAAACTTGTCCAAATGGATACCCCCACAGTTGAAGGGACTGTTCAAGATGAGATTGATTTTTTGAAGAAAAATTATAATGACTATGATTTCTTTTTTGTCCATGTCAAAAAGGTCGATTCCTACGGAGAAGATGGAAATTTTGAAGGAAAGGCAGAGAGGATATCAGAGTTTGATGCCTTATTGCCTCAAATACTTGAATTAAAACCAGATGTCCTTATCATAACAGGCGATCACTCCACACCAGCCTTGATGAAGGCTCATAGTTGGCATCCTGTGCCTGTTTTAATCAAGTCTCCTTATGTGCTTGGTGGTTTATCATCAGCCTTTTCTGAAAGAGAGTGTCTCAAGGGTGAACTTGGTATATTTCATACCCCCCATCTCATGCCTCTTGTCCTTGCAAATGCTTTGAGACTTAAGAAATTTGGTGCATAAATTAAGGGTTTACCTTTTATAAAACGAAAAAATAAAAGAAAGCAGGCAGTATTATCAAGGCTACTGATAGAGATATTTTCTATAAAACCTTGATATATCTGCCTTGAAATACTCTCTCGTTAGAATCAGGCATAGATATACAGGAGAGAGCATCACCCCTGCATAACCTGCGATAAAGGCAAGAAGCATTTGGTTGAGGGAGATTCCGCCTGCAAGGCTTATCAGAAGTGGAAAGGCACTGCCTACATAAGCCACAGTTATTCCTGTCAACAAGCCGATTATAAAGGGTATGATTATCAAGATTGGGAATAATGGTAAACCTTGTTGATTAAAATACTGACTTAGAGATGATACGGCACCAGAGTCTTCAAGGATTACTTTAAAGAACATAATACCCAAAATAAGGACAAAGACCTCTTTGCTAAAGCCATATTTAATGGCTCCATAAATTTTCTCTTTGTTGTAGTTGTATTTTAAAAAGAGTATCAAGACAGACAGGGCAAGGGCATAGGACAGTTCAATATTTAAAATAATTACCATTATTAAAATTGCTGTGATAGGCAAAAAAGACTGAAAAAGGGCAAGCAATTGACTTTTTAGATTTGATTGACCCTGTCTCTCTGTTTTTGGATTATCAAGCCTTCTCATAGACAGACTAAATCCACCAATTAACATAAATATTGAAACTAATGAGTTATATAATATAAAAGTCCTTAACTCTATTGATGAAAGTGCTGAAGCAAGCCTGGGTAAAGAGGTAAAATTGGCTCCCAAACATGCCTGAACCAGTAATTTATAAATGCCTTTTCCTCTTGTGGCATATTTGTATCTTTGGTAGTCTCGTCTACCATTGGTGCAGAGAAATAAGCCCCACCAAGTGAAGGCAACATCCCGATAACCAAAGGCATAGATATGATGATAAGTTTTTTATTCCTTACTAATTCTTTGAGATCATTCATTATCTTTGTAAGAAGATTATTCTCTCTGAGAACCAACTCAAGACATCTAATTAGGCTGAGCGATAAAAAGAGTTTAATTGTGTTTGGATCCGATATTGTCTTATGAATAGAGTTTATTATTTTTTCAAAAGAGAAGGTGTAAAACAATATTAGAGAAATTGATGCAATTATAAGTGATAGACCTACATTTACCTTTTTTTTAAGAAGGACTAAGAGAAGGCAAAAAATAAGGGAAAGAATTATTAAGTCTAACATTTCCTTTAGAGGCTGTTAAAAGGAATGAAGATATTTTTTTATGTGAAACTCAACAGACTCCTGCCAAGTTGGTATTTGGATATTTAATAAAGAGCAAATTTCTTCATTGTTCATTGCAGAAAAGGCTGGTCTTTTAGCGGGTAGGTTAAAGATTGACATTGAGACAGGATGGACATGTTTGTTTATCCCAAGTTTTTTTAAGATAAAGCGAGCCCATTCATATCTTGAACAGTAATCAGTATTAGTCAGATGATATAAACCAGTAATTGACTTCTCAAGGGATTTCATAGTAACTTCTACAACCATCTCCGTATAAGTGGGAATAGAAAACTCATCACAGGCAATCTTCAGAAAACTACTGTTTTCCTGCCACTTTATCAATTTATATATGAAGTTTTGTTTGCCTTCACCAAAGACCCAACTAAGCCTAAAAATTAAAGCAGATGAGGTGATATCAAAGACTGCCTTTTCGCCTAATAATTTTGACTTTCCATATTCATTAATGGGATTGACTGAATCAGTTTCTATATATAAATCATCTATTTTGGCGCCATCAAAGACATAGTCAGAACTATAATGAACAAAGGCTGCACCACATTCAAGGGAAGAAATAGCGAGATTTCTTGGACCCAATACATTAACTTTGTGTGCTATTAGGTAGTCTTGCTCTGCTTGGTCAACAAGGTTATAGGCTGCGCAGTTTATAATTACCGATGGTGAGCAATCTTTTATAGTTTCAACGACAGATTTAAAGTTTGTAATGTCAAGTTCATTAATTTCAAGGGCGATATAATCAATTGAGTTTTTCGTAAGGTATCTTTCAAATTCATTTGCCAACTGCCCATATCTGCCTGTGATAAAGATTTTTTTCATCTATTCCTCAAAGGGATTTGCCTCATCAACCAATAATATGGGTATATCTTCTTGAACCATGTAAAAAAGCCTACATTCGTTGCATAAGAGTTTGTTCTCTTTTTCATTATAAAGCAAACTACCTTTACACTTTGGGCAACATAATATATTTAAAAATTCTTGATTTAGTGCCATTTAAAAGATGCCTCCAAGGACAGATTTTAGTCTCTTAAGGGTCCTCTCTTTGCCAAGCAATTCAATTATCTCAAACAAGCCTGGACTTGCAGTTGACCCTGTCAAGGCAACCCTCACTGTTTGGGCAATGTCTTTGAGCTTAATCCCCCTTGTCTCTGAAAACTCTTTAAACAGACTGCCAATGCTTTCTGCTGTAAAGGGTAAAAGCTTATCAAGTTCTTGTACCATCTCTGTTAAGTTAGCTATGCCTTGAGGGTTGAGAAATTTCTGTCTTGCCTTTTCATCTATTTGATAGTTGTCTTCAATGTAAATCTTGATACTTTTTGACATTTCAAGGAGGGTTTTTGCCCTCTCTTGTAAGAGAATGATGAGTCTTACCAACCACTTTATGTCAATATTATCTGTATTAATACCATCATTTTTCAGAAATGGAATAACCCTTAGTGCAATGTCTTCTGGTCTCATCTTCATGATGTATTGGCTATTGAGCCAAAGGAGTTTTTCAGGGTTAAAGATGGCGGCAGATTTCCCAAGATTTTCAAAGTTAAAAAGCTCAATGAGTTCTTGAAGTGAGAATATCTCCTGATCACCATGAGACCATCCGAGACGAGCAAGATAGTTAAGCAAAGCCTCTGGGAGATAACCTAAATCCTTATAAGCAATCACAGATGTTGCACCGTGTCTTTTGCTTAATCGTGTCTTATCAGAACCGAGTATCATGGGTAAGTGTGCAAATTGAGGGCTTGTCCATCCCAGTGCCTGGTATATTTGAATCTGTTTAGGGGTGTTGTTTAAGTGGTCATCACCCCTTATTACATGGGTTATCTTCATGTCAACATCGTCAACGACTACACAGAAGTTATAAGTTGGAGTGTTGTCAGAACGGATAATTATAAGGTCATCAAGTTGAGAATTATCATAATGAACAGGGCCCTTTATCAGGTCATTTATTATTGTTGTGCCTGTCTGTTTCATTTTAAATCTTAATACGAATGGTTTATCAATCTGGTCTTTGATATCTCTACATCTGCCATCATATTTATAAGACTTGCCTTGTTCAATTGTCTCTTGTCTTCTTATTTCTAATTCCTCAGGTGTGCAGTAACAACGGTAAGCCTTGCCTTCAGACAATAGTTTTTCCCCATAGGCTCTATATATATCAAATCTCTCTGTTTGTCTAAAAGGGCCTTCATCCCAATCAAGACCAAGCCATTTCATTCCATCAATAATTGCCTCAATATATTCTTTAGTG
>DUZI01000187.1 GCA_013349595.1 Nitrospirota bacterium | reverse complement strand
ATTTTTATACGACACCTTATAAAAAAAGTTCCTAGGGCTTTGTCATAAGGCATTGCATTATAATGAATAAAGCAAAATTAAATAAAATCTGTCGATTATAAAAAGCCTGAAACAGCCCTTCCTATCGCTATTTTAAGGTACCAAGTGCTAACTTGAAGGGAAATATCGTTTTCTGTATAATTTCCTTATCCCCTTTTTGTTTAACCTGACTGGTGATATTTATATCATTTCAGACCTTTTAACCAGAAGGGTGTTCTTCTATTTCTGCATGCTTCTATCTTTGCTTTAGGGTAGGCTTGAAAAAAATTATTCTTTAAAAAAATAATAAGGTGTTTGAAAAATATACTGGAGTTAGAAAAAATAAACCTTAAAAATAATGCAAATTAATTTTATAAATGACATTGAATTTATCTTAAGAGAAAAACTCCCAATTAATAAGAGACAACAGATTATATCTGCTTATAATCTATTTCGTGAGACTGTAAGAAACGTTCAAACAACAATGTTACAAATAATTACAAGGAAACTGCAAATATCTCAAAATGAATTTTTTGAAATAAATAGAAGTATTGAAAGAAAATTATCAGAACTATTAAATAGGGACCTCACTAATGAGGAGATAGTCTTTTTAAGACAAAACTTAGCAACGATGAACAATTCTCTAATCCAAGCCCAGAGCAATTTTATGAATAAAATATTTTTAATCACCCGTCTGACTCAATCAGAGATTGAAGCATTGTTGAGAAAACATAATCTTACTATCGATATAACCAATGGATAACAAAATAATATCTGGTGAAGAATTAGCTTGGCAGAGACTTGCCGATAGTAACATCCAAGCAATATGTAGTAACTCCTTGGCATCTTATGATGCAACAGATGGTTGTTATATCATCAGTTCCTTTGGTGAATACATAGGTATATCCCCCAAACATAGGCAAATAAAGGGGTGTTCAAAAAAGGCTGATTACCTACTTGCAAAACTATCATATTTTTACAAGCTTTCCTTGCTGTGGTATCTCATAGAGTCTAAAAATATTGCCCTTACTGGCAGGCTTGTAAATCCTTTAAATATTAGAGGTGGTGATATATTTTTTAAAGGTAGTCATGTATTACCCCTTGAGAAGATCTCAAACAGTTTTTCAGACAGAGATAGTTTTTTAAAAAAAGCTATTAGCCTTGGTGGCAGGCTTATTGATAGTGGAGATGTTGCAATCGAGCTATTCCCCTTTCCAAGGATACCAATCAGGTTAATATTATGGTTTGCAGATGATGAATTCCCTGCATCAACAGAGCTTTTACTTGATTCAAGTTGTGAGATTCAGCTACCCCTTGATGTCATTTGGTCAACTACGATATTTACAATAAATGCAATGTTAATTGATGATAGAAAACTTATTTTAGATTAAATTCTCTTAAGTATCTCCACTACTTTGATATCACTTCCACCTAAATTCCTGAAGGCATAAAAACAACTTAATCTTATTGATAAGGTGCAATTATAAATTGCGCTTTAAAAGCAATTTATTTCTTATTTAAATAACTTTTTAGCTTCATTTTTTGATTTTTTTAAAAAAATATGCAATTAAATTGCATCATAGATAAATTGAACAATAATTACATTATTATA
Source organism: Nitrospirota bacterium (assembly GCA_013349595.1). GTDB lineage: Bacteria > Nitrospirota > Thermodesulfovibrionia > Thermodesulfovibrionales > Dissulfurispiraceae > DUZI01. The sequence goes on along the minus strand of DUZI01000187.1, from coordinate 3,544 downwards.
ACAATGAGATATCTAATGGCAAGGATATTGAGTAAATTAAATAAAGGAGATAATCAAATGACTGAAAATATAAACCAAACAATAATGATCTTTATTTCCGAGTTTTTCACACTATCTATGCTATATGTATTTCCAAGTGTATCTCCTAGCTTAAGGTTTGAAATTGAAAATCATCTATTAAGAGTTAAAAATTATTTTTTTCTTAAATCATTCTTTGAAAAAGGAAAGTTTGTTGAAATTAGATTAAAAAAGGGGAGATAATTAAAGATAATTATATATTTTCGACTTTTTTGAGTTTTCCCTTCCAATCTTACCCAAAATCGGCGATAGAACTAAAAAGCTTAATAAAATCAGCAAGTAAGATAGGAAGGGCTGGTGTGGAATTTTTATACGACACCTTATAAAAAAGTTCCTAGGGCTTTGTCGTAAGGCATTGCATTATAATGAGAATAAAGCAAAATTAAATAAAATTTGTCGATTATAAAAATCCTGAAACAGCCCTTACTATCGCTATTTTAAGATCTTATTTTAATGTAGCATTCAAAATAGTCTTAAAGTTATAATCTTAGTGTATGGAAAAATTATGTCCTCTCTTATTTGATGAACAAGGCAATTATAAAACTCCAAAAACATACACTTCATTATTCAATAAACCACTCAAATCATGTTTATTTTATATGAATCTTTTTTTTGCCATTTATAAAGGGAGTAAGATTGCTAAGAAAGGTTTATATACTCACGAACAATGGCAGAATACAAGTCTTTATGTTTTTAATTATTTAGAAAAATTGGGGATAGAATTTGATATAAGTGGTGTGAATAGTTTTAAAAGATTAGAAGGTCCTTGTGTTTTTGTGGGAAACCATATGAGCACCCTTGAGACAGCAGTATTGCCTGTTATCATTGACCCTATAAAAAAAGTTACCTTTGTTGTAAAAGAGAGCCTGATTAATTATCCAATATTTAAGCATATAATGAGGGCTACTAATCCAATTACAGTATCAAGAACAAATCCTAGAGAAGATTTAAAGAAGATTTTACAAGAAGGTAATGAAAGATTAAAATCTGGTATATCAATAGTAGTCTTTCCACAAACCACAAGGTCTTTAATCTTTGACCCAAATCAATTTAATTCCATTGGCGTAAAACTCGCTAAAAATTCTGGAGTTCCAATTGTTCCAGTTGCTATTAAATCAGATGCTTGGGCAAATGGTAAGATTATTAAAGATTTCGGGAGGCTTGATATTTCTAAAAAGGTTTATTTTGCCTTCGGTGAGCCATTGTATATAAAAGGAAGAGGAAATGATGAACATAAGATTTTGATTGATTTTATTCAGAAAAAATTAAATATTTGGAGTGATTAAATAACAAACCATAAATCACGATATATTTTTTAAAAAGATATAATGTATAATAGTCATCCTGAAACTTTGTTATTTAAGTTTTTGTAATGTCTTATAGCATCTTTGATGCTGAACAAGCTGGCAAGAATTGCCAGTAAAAAACCCAAGAATAGGAGGATTTAAAAATGCCAGTAGGTGAAATTGCTTTAACAGGCCCAATGAGGCAAAATCTAATCAGTATTCAAAAAACGACAGAATCAATGGGTGTAACTCAGGACAGATTAGCAACAGGCAAAAAGGTGAACACAGCCCTTGATGATCCTGTAAATTTCTTTGCAGCTCAAGGTTATTTGCAAAGGGCAAGTGACCTTGCAGGTCGTAAAGACGGTATGTTTGAAGGAATTCAAATAACAAAAGCAGCTGATGCAGGTATTATTGCAATGACATCACTTATTACCCAAGCAAAAGGTATTGCAAACGCAGCACTTGCAACATCTAATACTGACTCTCGTGCAAGTTATGCGACACAGTTTAATCAGCTAATGAGTCAGATAACAAGTATCGCTGCTGATGCAAGTTATAAGGGAACCAATTTATTAAATAACAATACCCTTACTGTAAAATTCAATGAAGACGGTACAGCATCACTTGCTGTGAATGGTTTTATTGCAACTACTTTGTTGAATTTGACACTTGGTTTTGTTGGTGGAACACTTGCAGGTGGTTCAATAGCAGGATGGGGATCTACAAATGATGCAGGTATTCAGACTGCCCTTGCAGCAATTAACACTGCTACAGATTATTTAAGGACAAAGTCTAAAGACTTGGCTACAAACCTTAATATTATTAGTACTCGATCAGACTTTACTAAAGATTTAATAACGACATTAAAAACTGGTGCTGATGGTCTAACTTTGGCAGATATGAACGAAGAAGGCGCAAATATGCTCATGCTCCAGACTCGTCAATCACTCGGTATTACATCCTTAAGCCTCGCATCTCAAGCTGCTCAGGCTGTTTTAAGGTTGTTCTAATAACAGTTTTAATCAAATCAATGAAGAGGGTTGGAGGGGACATACTTCAACCCTTTCTTTTTATATTTTATAATGCCATTAAAACTTACATTAAAACCTGAAGAAAAAGTTATTATCGGTGGGGCAGTTATCAGAAACAATAAGACAAGTATAGAATTTACCGTAGAAAATCAAGTTCCTATTTTAAGAGAAAAGGATATTTTAACTGATTCTGAAGCTGATACAATTTGTAAAAAGATTTATCTATTAATCCAACTTATGTATATAGATGGTGAAAACATTGCAAGATACCAAAATTCTTACTTAGATTTAATCAAATTTTTAGTTAGGGAAGCACCTAAAACTTTATTATTAATCGAGCAAATTAATGAACTTATTTTAAGTAATAGATACTATCATGCTTTAAAAAAAGCTAAAAAGTTAATCAAATATGAAGAGGAGGTTTTAAAAAATAATGTTAAAGATTAGTGATTTAAAAATAACTAATCCCTCAGTTGCATCATCAAATCGTGAAATTGAAGCAATAGCCATTGATAAAGCTACTGTGATGCTTGAATATTGTAGAGATAATTGGAATTTAGAAAATATTAGGGAATTGCTTTTTGAGGCATTAAGGCACAATCAGACCCTATGGACTATCCTTAGAAATGACATGCGGAGTCAAGAAAATTTACTACCTCAAGAGATAAAGAATAATATAATTGCCCTTGCCAACTTTATAAATAAAAGGACCTTCGAGATTCAGTCATTCCCTATAAAGGAAAAACTTAATATCTTAATTGATATTAACAAAAACATCTCTGCAGGATTAAAAGGATCCCCCTCTGACTGAAAAAATCCCTGTCAATAATGGAGGCAAAGTCTCATGCATTATTTCAAAAAGCAATCCAATTGCTTGATCTTGAAAAGACAAAAGAGGCAAGGGAGGCATTATTAGGGGTATTAAGATTAGACCCGGGCAATTATGAGGCTATTAATAGCCTCGGTATTACCTTTGTAAATGAAGATATTTCAAGGGCTGAAAGATGTTTTAAAAAGGCATTAAAGATAAAGAATGACTATCCAGATGCCCTCTATAACCTTGCTAATGTGTATAAACAAAAGTCATTCCTAAGGGAGGCAATTAATCTTTACAAAAGGGTATTCCAAATTGACCCTTCTATCCAT
>DUZI01000218.1 GCA_013349595.1 Nitrospirota bacterium | reverse complement strand
GAGGTCAAAGGATTGGGACAATGCTATTAATGAATTTACCATTGCAATTCAGAAATATCCTCAATACGATACTGCTTACTCAAATAGGGCAGTGGCTTATATGCAACAGAAGAAATTTAACAAGGCAATGGACGATTTAAAAGAGGCAGAAAAGATAAATCCTAAGAATGCAAATACGCATTACAACTTTACCTGTTGGTATTCCCTGCAAAACCAACTTGATAGGGCCCTTGATTCCCTCGATAAAACCTTATCATTTGGCTTTAATGAGTATGATGCGCTTAGAAACGACCCTGACTTAAGCAATGTTAGGAAACATCCTGAATTTAGGAAGATTCTTGAGAAACACAAGGTATTTATCAACAAGTAGTCTTTATAGCTTTATGATAAAAAGCCCCTTTTTAAAAAAGGGGCTTTTTATTCTCCCTTGAACTTTCCCTTGCCTTGTTAATAAGAAAAGAATAGTATTTTGCTGCAGTTGTTGGTGTTCTTTCGAAGGTCTTAAAGTCAACACGATACAAACCAAATCTTGAATCAAGACCTTGAAGCCACTCATAGTTATCTATAAGAGACCAATAAAAGTAACCTCTAATATCAATCCCCTTTGATAGACACTTTTCAACTACCTCTATATGCCTTTTCATATAGGCTAATTTCTTTTGGTCACTTCTCGTGGCAATGCCATTTTCAGTAATAATAATCGGAACCCTTAGCCTTGATGCAAGTTTTATTACCCTCTCAAGCCCTTTAGGGTGTATCTCCCAACCTAAATCAGTAAGCCCGTATCCATCTATGTCTCTATGTCTCAATTCAACAAACATCTTCTTAAAGGGATTAAATCTCATATGTAACCTTGTGTAGTAATTAAGCCCAAAGAAATCAAGCCTACCTTTTATTGGCACCTCAATCTTTACTGCTTGCTTTAAGGGAAATTCAATAGATAACACTCCAGTATCAAAGGCATCAATGATTGAATGATTGTAAAATCTCTTTGCCATCATACATAGCAGTTTATCTAAAGGATTGTATTGCCACCAAGGAGCAAAGGCAGCCATATTATGAGAAATACTAACCATCGCATCGTTTATTTTATTGTGGATTATTTCATAACAGTTAGAGTGACAGATTAGTATGTTTTCAAGTGCCCTCAGAAAGTACTTAAAATCCTTTATCCCTGGTGGCATACATCCCTCAAGATACCCACCAAGCAATAAAACATAGGGCTCATTAAAGGTAATAAAATATTTTATCCCTTTGATTGAATCAATTATTTTACAAACATAATCTTTAAATCTTTCTATTGAACTTTGTTCGTGCCAGGGGTACTTTCTTATAAACCATAGTGGGTGAGTGAAATGATGAAGCGTTGCAATTGGGATAATACCGTTTTCTAAGAGAATGTTTATAATATCTTGATAGTGGGCAATTGCTGAATCATCCCACTTATTTTCTCTTGGTTGAATCCTGCTCCATTCAATAGAAAACCTGTAGGAATTGACACCAAGCTCGTTAAGAAGTCTTAAATCATCCTTGTAGCAATTATAATGATTAGTAATCTCTGGTTTTTTGCACAATAGTTCATCCCAAGAAGACCAATCTGCGTAAGGCGAACCTTCAAGTTGGAAGGCTGATGTAGCAACACCCCATAGAAAATCTTGCGGGAACAATATTATCCTTGCAATCTCCTGTCTCTGAAAATGGCTGATTTTTTGTTTATCATGGATTCTTTTTTGGCAGCCTTTTTTACCTCAGAAGCAATAGAAGCAAGTTCAGCAAAGGAATCTATCTTATAAACCTCTGTGCTTATAATACCTATTGAAAGAGATAAAAGTCCAAATGTTTCCTCATCACCTTTTCGATTTTTTGATTTATAAAAACCAGCCTTATAATCTTGTTCACCATGAAATTCTATCTGCCTTGATTCAAACTCTTTGATAATATCTTCGCACAACTTTATAGACAAACTTGGATGACATAGCAAGATAAAATCATCACCACCTATATGACCTACAAAAATGCTTTGATCTTTATTTCCATTTGTTACATCTATCATGACTTGACCAAGAGCCTTAATAACAGCATCACCCTTTGCAAAACCATAATAGTCATTGTAAGGTTTAAAATAATTTAGATCAAAATAGGCAACATCAAAGTGAATATTCTTAATAATCCTTTTTTCAATCTCCCTTTGTATTGACTCATTACCAGGCAAACCTGTAAGAGGATTTGCACTTTTTGCAAGTGCAAGGCTCTTTGCAGTGATTGCATCCAAAAGAATATTGATTGGAACTATACCATAATATTTACCATTCTTAGTAACTGCTATTTCGTCATATAACTTATTAACCTTTCTCTTTTGAACCCTCTGTGATACCTCTTCAAGTGCTTCGTTATACTCAACGGTGAGAAAATTATGTTCCATTACATGACTTATCAATTTGTGATAGTTAAGGTGCATGCCGTATCCACATTTTCCTACAACCTGATTTTCTATAAATCTTGTCCTGTAAATCATTCCAACAATCCTATCTTTATCAACTACAGGCAGACATCTTAGGTTTGGATTTTCAATCAACTGATTTAAGACATTTTTTACCGGTTCATTGTGAGATATTGCCTTAATATCAACAACTATATCTCCAATACACTTGGTCTCTGCACTAACATTTTTATCCCCAATTACTAAATTTTCAAATTTTGTTAAAATCGTATTTTCAGTTTCAATATTTGGATGAGGGCGTGCCAGATAATAACCTTGTACCAAATCAATCCCTAAATTAGAGACAACCTCTAACTCTTCTGCCCTCTCAATACCTTCAGCAATAACCTTTATGCCTAACCTATTACAAGCAATAGTAACAGAATCTACAAGATTGTGTTTTACTATCGCTTTATCAATATGAGAAATAAAATGCCTGTCAACCTTGACAAAATCAGGTTCAATCATTGATAACATCTTCAATCCGCCATACCCTGCCCCAAAATCATCAATCGCAATCTTGAAGCCAAAATTTTTGTATTGCTCTATAATCTTTTTAAAATTTTTGTTATCCTTGACGAAGCTCTCCTCTGTAATCTCAATAACAATCTTTTCTGACTTTATATTAAATTCATAAAGGATTTGTCCTACAGTCCTTACACAGTGGCTGGGATCGCAAATTGTAGAGGGAGACATATTGATAAAAAGAAGTGCTGAATTTTCCCTTATACCTTGATTTACTGCATTTTCAACAGCATTTGAAAAACAGATAAAATCAACATTTGTAATCATATTACATTCAATCGCCATTTCAAAGAACTCAATCATTGATTTAAAGGTAATAAAGGGATTTTCCTTTACCCTCGCAAGTGACTCAAAACCAAAAATAGAGTTGTTATTAATTGAAAAAATAGGTTGATAGTAAGAGGTAAGTAAATTATTATCTATTAATTCTAATATTATCTTGTCCTTTCCTTTCCCATTACCTGATGTTGTTTTTATAGAATCCTGTTTTTTTGGGTCAAATTCCCATTTCAAACGCATTGGCATTAAATCCTCCTTTCTTGAGGGGTAAAAGGTTAATAATAATTGAACTTAAACATAACTACAAAATAATAAAGGTATAAATTCACAAAACTAAAGTTCAATGGAAACCCTTTATTAAAATCAAGACACACTAATTTAGCACACAAATAATTACAATCTGATTAATTTAACATTAAATCTTTTTTTCCATAACCCGCCTTTACACCTGATAGAACAAAAAGACCTAAAATAAATAACAAAGCCACCGAAAGGATTGCAGGTCGTTGGCTGCCATATAAAGTTGACATATGACCAAAAATCAAAGGTCCTATTATGGCTGAGGTTTTACCAGTAAAGGCATAAAGACCAAAATATTCTGATTCCTTTCCTAATGGAACAAATTGAGTAAAGAATGCCCTTGAGGCAGACTGAATAGTACCAAGTCCAGTCCCAGCAATACAAGCAACTATGAAAAAAGCTGTTTTGCTATGGACAAAATAGGCTGACAAGGATACAAAACTCCATAATATAAGGGATAAAACAACAACCTTTTTTGGACCCCATGTATCTATTGGCTTGGACATAATAAAGGCACCTAATAGTGCTGTAACTTGCACAATCAGGTAGAGGAGTATTAGTTCTTCTGTTTTAAAACCAAGGCTTGTAGCAGCAAAGATGCTTGAAAAAACTATAACTGTATTAACACCATCTTCATAAATAAGATAAGCAAAAAGAAATCTTCTTTGTTCCTTATGCCTTAAGACTGATTTAAGCGTTCTTATTGTGTCTTTAAAACCCCTTATTGCAGTTGATACAATTGAATCTTTTTTGCAACTATCCTTTGGTAAATAAATAAAGGCAGGGATAGCAAATAGACCAAAAAAAATAGCAACTGACAACCACACTAAAAAGATGCTTCCTTGCTTTATAAGTAAAAGGGAAACAATAAGAGAAAGTATTGATCCGCCATAACCAATAGCAAACCCCCAACCTGACACCCTACCCTGAATCTCCTTGACAGCAATATTGGGCAAATAGGAATTATAAAAGACAAGCCCACCTTCCATTCCGATATTAGCGAGAACTATCAAGATAAATCCTTCAAAATACATCCCCTTTTCAATTAATGAAAGAGAGGCCACTGCAAAGACAGAAATATATGTATAAATAAAGAGAAAACTCTTTCTTTTACCAGAATAATCGGCAATACCACCTATAAATGGTGATGTAATCGCTACAAAAGCCATACTTACTGATATTGCCCTACCCCACCACAGGTCACCTAATCCTGTTTCATTACCAACAATGTAGGTAGTAAAGTATACAGGAAATATTACAGCTGCAATAACTGCAGAATAGCTTGAATTGGCAAAGTCATAAAGACACCAAGATAAAATCCGCTTGTCAAATTTATGGGATTGATAATTCATATAACTAACAGAAGATTGTTCTAATGAATTATACATGCCCAAACTACAAATAATCCATAAATCCCAAAATGGGCGATAGAACTAAAAAGCTTAGTAAAATCAGCAAATAAGATAGGAAGGGCTGGTGTGGAATTTTTATACGACGCCTTATAAAAAAAAATTTTCTAGGGTTTTGTCATAAGGCATTGCATTATAATGAATAAAGCAAAATTAAATAAAATCTGTCGATTATAAAAAGCCTGAAACAGCCCTTCCT
>DUZI01000208.1 GCA_013349595.1 Nitrospirota bacterium | reverse complement strand
CTTATTACTCAGTATTGTAGCAAATTTTCTGTAATCATGGTTAAGAGTTTTCACAAGTTTTTTAAACCATTACCTAAAAATAGCGCTTAGGAAGGGCTGTTTCAGGATTTTTATAATCGACAAATTTTATTTATAATTTTGATTTATACATTTAAAACAATGCCTTATGACAAAGCCCCCTAGGAACTTTTTTTATAAGGTTTCGTATAAAATTTTTCACCAACCCTTCATACTTGATTTTGTTAAGTTCTCAGTTCTATTGCTGATTTTGGGTTTTAGTAAGCCCTTTAATATTACATGTTACTGTGATATACTAACACCTCTATGTTATCTAAAGACAGTAAGATTATTGAAAGGTGCAGAGATTGGCTTATTAGTATTGACATGGCTTTTCATGTCTTTGCTGCCGTCCTTTTACTAATTGGTTGTGCCTTTACTTTTTATTTTGCCATATTACATTTATTAAACCCTGATAGAAATACAATCTTTCATTTCATAAATGATGTCCTACTTGCCTTGATAATACTTGAATTGCTATGGACTGTAATAAGGTTTCTAAAAAAGCAGAAATTTATCATCGGACCTTTTCTTGCAATAGGGATTATTGCGGCTGTCAGGAGAATATTATTAATTGAAGCACAAACCTCCTTTATGGAGCATGTCCCTCACGATAAATTGATAGAATTGGCTTTATGCACAATTATTATCATTATCCTCATAATCTCATACTATATTTCCGTTAAGGCTCAACAAGTTGATACAGAGCAATAACTTTTTTTAGGAGGTTAATAATGCCCGCAGAAGAACATACCTTTGATATTGTTTGTAAGATTGATATGCAAGAGGTCTCTAATGCACAAATTCAAACTATGAAAGAAGTATCTCAGAGATTTGATTTTAAGGGTAGTAAGAGCAATGTGGATTTAGACAAGGACAAAGGCATATTAACACTTATCTCTGATGATGAAGCTAAATTAAAAAGCCTGATAGATATTTTGCAGTCTAAGCTTGTCAAAAGGGGTGTCCCACTTAAAGGGCTCTCTTATGGGAAGATTGAGCAGTCCGCTGGTAATACAGTGAGACAAGTAATTACTTTACAACAAGGCATACCGACTGATAAGGCAAAAGAGATTGTAAAGGATATAAAAAACACCAAAATCAAGGTCTCTGCTGAGATTCAAAAGGACCAAGTAAGGATAAAAGGGAAAAAGATTGATGACTTACAGGCTGTGATAGCAAAACTCAAAGAAAAAGATTATGGCATTTACATACATTTCACCAACTATCGTTAATTTTTATGTCTTTAGATTTTGACCGCCTATTGTTTTCCATTTTTGTTTTTTTTGCAGTTACAATAATACTTTTATTGTTTAGGGGTATTTTTTTAAAATTTTTAAAAAAATGGCTCTCATTAACCCCCTTTAAAATCGATATTATTATCTTAAAGTCTATCAGGTTGCCTTCTGTTTTTTGGTGCATTGCAATAGGCCTTTATATTGGACTTGTGATTGCTGAACTTCCTAAAAAACAGTTTGAAGTTATATATAAAGTATTAATCATATTAATAACATTCTCAATCTCCCTTGCCATTGCCAATTTAGTCAGTAAGCTTTTTAAGCACTATTTTGACAAATTAGAGTTACCTATCCCAACAACCGGACTTTTCTATGTAATACTCAAGGGCACAATAATCATAATTGGATTTATTATAATAATGGCAACACTTGGCATCTCTATCGCCCCTGTCCTTACTGCACTTGGTGTAGGAGGTCTTGCAGTAGCACTTGCCTTAAAGGATACCCTTGAAAATCTATTTTCAGGCATACACATACTTGTTGAAAAGACCATCAGGGTTGGTGATTTTGTCAGACTTGAAAATGGAAACGAAGGCTATGTTGAGGATATTACTTGGAGGACAACAAGGATAAAGACACTTCAAAATAACATGGTAATAATTCCAAATAGCAAGTTGTCACAAAGCATCGTTCTTAATTTCTCTCTGCCAACGGACAACTTGTCAGTTCAAATACCAATCAGTGTAAGTTATAACGAAGACCCTGACAGGATAGAAAAAATATTGCTTGAAGAGGCGAATATCATGAAAGAAAATAATGATTTTATGATAAAAGATATAGACCCTCAGGTTAGATTCAATCCGGGCTTTTCAGATAGTTCAATAGACTTTACAGTTATCTGCCATATCAACAACATAAAGTTTCAGTTTCAAGCCATCCATGAGTTTAGGAAAAGGATCTTTAAGAGATTTAAAGACGAGGGCATCGAAATCCCATTCCCTCAAAGGGTGGTTTATCTAAAAAAGATTGAAACTACAACTTGACCTTCCAAAGGGTGCTGTCTTTTTTATCCTCAAGGACTATTCCAATTGCCTCTAATTCTTTTCTTATCTCATCAGCCCTTTTGTAGTCTTTGTCTTCTCGGGCTTTCTTTCTTTCTAAAATTTTTTGATTTATCTCTGCCTCAGAAAGGGTAATCTTCTTTGTCTTCAAAAGTGCAACCTGCCACTGCTGAGGGGTCTTGTTAAAAATATTTAATATAGCCGAATATTTAGATATCTCCCCCTTTACCCTTGAGAGAATTGGCTCAGCCCTATCTAAAGGTGGCACTGCATCAATGTATCTATTGATTATCCTTAATAACTCAAAGAAAGAGGCTATGGCAATTGCAGTGTTAAAATCATCATCCATAGCCCTTTCAAATTCTTTGGCAAAATCTTTTATGGAGAGTTCAATCTCTTCTTCTTTTACATGACCCTTTGGTTTTTGTTTTTGACCAAATTTTATATAGTCCTCAATCCTATCCATAGAGGTGTAAAATCTGTCTAAAGATGCCTGTGCCTCCATGAGTTGTTCCTGAGAAAATTCAAGAGGACTTCTGTAGTGACTTGACAATAGGAAAAATCTTACCACCTCTGCATCATATCTTTGTAAAATCTCCCTGATTGTAAAGAAATTACCAAGTGATTTAGACATCTTCTCTTTATCAATGGTAATGAACCCATTGTGTATCCAGTATTTTGCAAATTCTTTTCCTGAATAGGATTCTGATTGAGCTATCTCATTTTCATGATGAGGGAAGATTAAATCTGCACCACCTCCATGAATATCAAGGGTCTCTCCAATATGCCTCATGCTCATTGCTGTGCACTCAATATGCCATCCAGGCCTGCCCTTTCCCCAAGGGCTCTCCCACCAAGGTTCTCCCTCCTTTGATGCCTTCCATAAGACAAAATCTGCAGGGCTCTTTTTTAAATCATTTACATCTACCCTCACTCCTGCAAGAAGGTCGCTTAATTGTTTCTTTGATAATTTTCCGTATTCTGGAAACTTTGAGACTTCAAAATAAACACTTTTTGATTCACCCTCTTGCAAAGTATAGGCAAAGCCTTTATCCAAAAGTGACTGAACGATATTTATCATTTCCTGTATGTGTTCAGTTGCCTTAGGTTCAACATTTGCCCTTTCAATTCCGAGTGCATCCATGTCTTTATAATATTCATTGATATATTTCTCAGAGACCTCATTCCAAGACAAGCCTTCTTCATTTGCCCTTTTTATTATTTTGTCATCAATATCTGTAAAATTCCTTACATATTTAACATCAAAGCCCTTGTATCTCAAATATCTTATGATTACATCAAAGACCACTGCACTCCTTGCATGACCAATGTGACAGTAGTCATAAACAGTTACCCCACAGGCATAGACACCTACAAAATTATCCCTTATTGGTGTAAAGACCTCTTTTTTGGCTGTCATAGTGTTATACACTTTCATTATTGACCTATCCTCCTTGTTTTCTATCTTTGCTTCAATCTTTTGTATGTACTCATGAAGTTCATTTAATCTTGCCTCCACTGGATCAGGGAGCCTGACATGGTCAAGGGTTTCTGTAAGACCTTCTTCTTGAATTCTTAAAAGTTTCTTCTTTATGATTCGTCCAGGAACACCAACTACTATGGAATTCTCAGGCACAGACTTTAACACTACAGAATTAGCACCTATTTTACTATTATTACCAATTTTAATGGGTCCGAGCACCTTTGCCCCTGCACCAACTACCACATTATTCCCTAAAGTAGGGTGTCTTTTACCTTTTTCTTTACCAGTACCACCAAGGGTAACTCCTTGATATAAAAGACAGTCATCACCAATCTCAGTGGTTTCACCGATTACAACACCCATCCCATGATCGATAAAAAACCTCTTACCTATCTTAGCACCAGGATGGATTTCTATGGATGTCAAGAAACGGTTTAAGTGAGATAATAATCTTGCTGTCAAAAAAAATCCCCTTTCCCATAAGAAATGGGCAATCCTGTGAAAGAAAATTGCATGTAATCCCGGATATGAAAAAAAAACCTCTATCACATTGCGTGCCGCAGGGTCTCTTTCAAAGACAATCTTTATATCTTCCCTGATAGTTTTGATAAGCCCCATTATGGAACTAAATCCTTCTGCCTGTCTTTAAGGTATTTTTATGAACACTTAATTGATAATGGGAATAAATAACACTAATACTCTCCCAAACAAAAGCCCTGTGATAGACTGGTATCATGTCATTTTTAAAAATGTCTGCCTCATCAATATTGAATATATACTCTCTATTAAGTCCATCTTGAGTGATAAATCTGCCTTCATGTTCTGAAGAGACAAATCTCATCTTTAATGTCTGCATCCTATACCCGAGCGTAAAGGGAATATAATTAACATTTATAGCCCTGTAACTCCTTTCAACAATCTGTTTTGTGACTGTAAAATTAGAGCATGTGTATGCAATCCCTTTCAGTCTCCAATAAGGGAAATAATAAGTTTCCTCTGTCTCACCAGATTTTGCAAGCAGATAATATTTGAAATAATCTATTGGGACTATAAATAGATTAACCTTACAATAATTCCATTTAAAGACCCTGTCAGTCTCTTCTAATGTCACATAACCACTGCATTGAGGGTAGTTTTGCTCAATCTTCCAACCTGCCATCTAATTTATAATCTCTCCCCACATTGATTACAAAAGACTGATTCAGGAAGGTTTTCAGATTTACAACTTTTACACAATTTATCTAATGGCTTTACATCAACACTTTGACCACACCTTGGACAAAACTTTGCAGATGGCGGGATGTTTTTGTTACAAGATGGACATTGCTTAAATATTACAAGTTGATGTCCACAG
>DUZI01000333.1 GCA_013349595.1 Nitrospirota bacterium | reverse complement strand
TAGCGAAAGGAGCATTAGAACTGTCAAAACATAGCTCCTGAACGAAAGAGACTTAGCCTTATCGCTGGATTTCGGTATAAGTAAAGGAGAAATAATTAATGAATAGTGCAGAATTCCTTGTCAGATGTCTTGAAAATGAAGGAATAGAATATTGTTTTGGATTGCCTGGAGAGGAAAATCTTGAGTTTCTAAAGGCACTTACTTCATCATCGATTAAAACGATAATCACAAGGGATGAAAGGGGTGCATCTTTTATGGCAAATGCCTATGGAAGGCTAACAGGTAAGGCAGGAGTTTGTTTCTCTACCCTTGGCCCTGGTGCAACTAACCTCGTCACAGGAATCGCTGATGCACAGCTTGATTTTGCGCCCCTTGTGGCTATTACTGCACAGGCGTCTTCTTCAAGGCGACATAAAGAATCCCATCAATACATTGATGTCCTTTCAATGCTCAGGGCAATCACAAAATGGAATGTTAGGATTGATAAACCTGAGATAATCAATGAAGCAGTTAGAAAGGTCTTTAAGATAGCAGAGATGGAAAAGCCAGGGCCAACACACATTGAATTTCCCGAAGACATTGCTGATATGGATGTTCAAGATATACCAATCAATAGGCTGGAATATCTATATCCAGTTTGTAGTGACGAGAGGATTAAAGAGGCTTCAAGATTGATAAATAATTCCCAACTCCCAATTATCATAGCTGGTCATGGCATCATAAGGAGTAAGGCTTGCGATGCACTTAAAGATTTTGCAGAAAAGGCAGGTATAGCAGTGGTTACAACCTTTATGGGGATGGGTGCAATACCTGCTGATCATGACTTGTTTATCTCAAATATTGGTCTTCAGGCAAGAGATTATGTGCAATGCGGGATTGATATTGCTGATTTAATAATTGCCATTGGGTATGATCCAGTGGAATTTAGCCCTAAATGGTGGGATAACCAAAAAAAGATTATCCATATTGATACAACCCCTGCAGAGATTGATAAAAACTATCAAGCCCTTGAGATTACTGGTGATATGGTTTTAAATATGAGGGCAATCACTTATCTCATCAACAATAAAAAAGACTTTTCCTACTTTGAAAAATTAAAGAAAGATGTCCTTTCAGATCTTGAAGCAAAGATGCTTTATAAGACTGATAGCGGGCTTAGTCCATTAAGTATTTTACAAGCTATAAGAAGTGTTTTAAAGAGAGATGACATGCTTATCAGTGATG
Source organism: Nitrospirota bacterium (assembly GCA_013349595.1). Taxonomy (GTDB): domain Bacteria; phylum Nitrospirota; class Thermodesulfovibrionia; order Thermodesulfovibrionales; family Dissulfurispiraceae; genus DUZI01. The sequence continues at coordinate 3,988 of DUZI01000333.1, read as the reverse complement.
TGGGTGCTCACAAGATTTGGATTGGCAGATCCTATCCTGCCTATGAACCAAATACAGTAATAATATCGAATGGGTTTGCATCAATGGGCTTTGCCCTTCCATCGGCAATAACTGCAAAATTACTTTATCCAGAGAAAAATATCTTGGCGGTTGTAGGTGATGGTGGCTTTATGATGACCATAGGAGAACTTGAGACAGCTCGCAGATTCAATCTTGCATTTACGGTAGTATTATTTAATGACAATGGTTACGGACTAATCCAATGGAAACAACAAAATAGATATAAAAAGGACTTTTTTGTAGGGCTTACAAATCCTGATTTTGTAAGACTTGCAGAATCTTTTGGATGGAAGGGTTATTTAGTGGATAGGGAGGATGAATTGATCCCAACACTAAAGTCTGCTATAAATGGGGGCGTTCCTTGTATTGTTGAATGTAAGGTTGATTATTCAGTAAATAGAAGGCTTTCAGAGAGACTCGGAAGTATAATATGCAGGATATAGAGACGGATTTCCTTGTAGTTGGCAGTGGCGTCGCTGGTTTGAGGTCAGCCATAGAACTTGCTAAACATGGCAGGGTTCATGTCATTACAAAAGACATTCCCACAGAAAGTAGTACTGAATATGCTCAAGGTGGCGTGGCTGTTGCTATGAGTGATGACGATGAGGTTGCTATTCACTTTGAAGACACAATCAAGGCAGGAGATGGATTGTGTAGGGAAGAAGCAGTTAGCGTATTAGTCAAAGAAGGTCCTGATAGGATAATTGAATTGATTGACTGGGGTGCCCAGTTTGACAAAAAAGACAGTTCCCTTTCTTTCACACTTGAGGCAGCACACTCAAGAAAAAGGATACTCCATTCTAAAGGTGACTCAACAGGGCAAGAGATTATGAGGGTTTTGATAAACAAAGTTAAGGCTTTAGATAATGTCTCTAAAATACCCTTTTGTACTGCCATAGATTTGTTGATGTGTGACAATAGCTGTTGCGGACTATTGGCTGTAACAAAAGAAGGGCTTTTGCTCATCAAGGCAAAGGGGGTGATTATAACCACTGGAGGTGCCTGTCAGATATATTCAAGGACAACAAACCCAGCGGTTTCTACAGGAGATGGTATGGCAATGGCTTACAGGGCTGGTGCAATACTGGAAGATATGGAATTTGTCCAGTTTCATCCAACGGTTCTTTATTCTCCAAAGGCACCTCAATTTCTTCTTAGTGAGGCAATGAGAGGGGAGGGGGCAATATTAAGGGATATAAACAAAGAAGCCTTTATGTCTAAATATCACCCCAAGGCAGAGTTAGCCCCTCGTGACATTGTTGCAAGGGCTATTGTATCTCAGTTGGTCAAGACAAAGGCAAAACATGTATATCTTGACCTGACTCACCTTGACGGCAATTTTATAAAAGATAGGTTTCCAAGGATTTATAACACCTGTCTTAAATATGATTTAGATATTACAAAAGAGCTAATCCCGGTCTCACCTGCTGCACACTATTTTATGGGCGGTATAAAGACTGACCTATTTGGTGCCACCAATATAGAAAGGCTATTTTCTGCAGGAGAGACTGCTTGCACAGGTGTTCATGGGGCAAATAGACTCGCCAGTAACAGCCTCCTTGAAGGGCTTGTTTATGGTTATAGGTCTGCATTAAAAGCCTCTGAGATGATAAAGAATGAACACCCAAAAGAGCTGACTGTAAATCTCAAATCTTTTAGTGTTTATAATGAATCAGAGATTACAGAAATTAGGTCAAGGCTCAAGCGACTAATGTGGGAATATGTAGGACTTATAAGATGTGAAAAATCGTTAACCAAAGCAAAAGAAGAACTTTCAGAATGGTCTGATTTAGCTGATTCAATTTTTATTCAAAGACCGGGGATAGAGTTAAGAAATATGATTATCGTGGCAAATTTAATCGTCCAAAGTGCCCTGATGAGAAAAGGTAGTGTTGGTGCCCATTACAGGTCTGATTTCAAACAAAGGGGAGATGATTGGCAGATACATATTTCATTGTCTAGAGAAAAATAGAGTTAATGAGTTAGAGATTCCCCTTTTATTAACAAAATAGTTGCTTAACTAATTCAAGGCTATAAACTATCCGGTTAATTATAAAAGGCATTATAAATTGTATTAATAAAAACATATTTTATAAAAAAGGAGGCAAATAGATTGTGTATGTTAGAAAGACAAAAATAGTTTGCACGATTGGTCCAGCTTCATATGACAGAAAGATAATAAGGTCTCTTATAAAAAATGGTATGGATGTGGCTCGTCTTAATTTTTCCCATGGCACGCATGAGGATCACTTTGCAGTAGCTCAAAATGTTAGACAGGAGGCTTTTAAACTTGGCAGGAATACTGCAATTTTACAGGATTTACAGGGTATCAAGATTAGGGTTGCTATGGTAGAAAAAGGGGCGGTTACTTTAAAGACAGGTTCATCTATAAAACTCATGCCCGGTTATAATGAAAGCAATAAGGATGTAATATACATCTCCTATCCAGCCCTTCTGACAGATGTCAACAAAGGTGACTTTATACTCCTTGATGATGGGCTTTTGAGGCTTTGTATTACAAAAAAAGAGAATGATTACCTTGTTGCAGAAATTCATGAGGGTGGAATCTTAAAGTCCAAAAAGGGCGTCAATCTGCCTTCCTCTAGAACTACACTGTCAGCCTTTACAGAGAAGGACAGAAAAGACTTGCTTTATGGTATTGAACTCGGTGTTGATTATGTGGCTATTTCCTTTGTTCGCAGTAGTGATGACATTAAGATAATTAAAAATTGGGCAAAAAAGAAGAACCTTACATTACCACCATTCATTGCAAAGATAGAAAAACCAGAGGCTCTCGATAATATCCAAGAAATACTTGATATAGTTGATGGTATCATGGTTGCAAGGGGTGATTTAGGTGTTGAACTACCTACAGAGAGGGTGCCAATTATACAAAAGATGCTCATCGAAGAGGCAAATAAAAAGGGCAAATTAGTCATCACAGCAACCCAGATGCTTGAATCTATGAAGGAACACAGCCGTCCCACAAGGGCTGAGGCTACTGATGTGGCTAATGCAGTTTTAGATGGTACTGATGCACTTATGTTGTCTGCTGAGACTGCTGCTGGTAAGTTTCCTGTTCAATCATTAGTAATGATGGATACAATTATAAGACATACAGAGACTATGTTATTTAACAGAATTGGTCGTTTTTATCGAATGGAAAAGAACTTTCCAGAGGCAATTGCAGTTGTGGCAAATGAATCTGCTCAAGACACTAACGCAAAGGCAATTATCGTATTTACCCATTCAGGTTTTACTGCAAAGTTATTATCAAAATTAAAGCCTAAAGTCCCCATAGTATCCTTCACACCTGATCAAAAGGTTCAAAGGGCAATGTCACTATTCTGGGGAACTACTGCTATGACATTAGAAACCCATGATGTGACAATACTTGATGAGGTCTTTATGAAAACCGTTGAAAAAAAGCTAATCAAAGAGGGTTTCATTCAAAGAGGTGATAATGTTGTCTTTGCTGCAAGTTCTCCATTTCTCGGAAAGGCAAACATAGTTAGATTGCACAAGGTAGTTTGATTTCTCAAAGATGAAAAATATCGCCTTAACTGGATTTATGGGAACTGGTAAGACTACTGTGGGAAGACTTCTTGCAAAAAGACTCGGTTATAAATTTATTGATTTAGACAGAGAGATAGAGAAAAAGATAAAGATGACAATAAACGACATATTTTCCAAAATCGGTGAGCCTGCATTTAGGGACATTGAGACAGAATCAATAAAAGAATTATCTGACCTAAAGATGATTGTCCTTTCTACTGGTGGTGGGGCAATAGTAAGAGAAGATAACTTATTGCTCTTAAAGAGTTTTTCTTTTGTCATTTGTTTGTGGGCAAAGCCAGAGACAATATTTAACAGGATAAGTAAAAATTCTGATAGACCTTTATTAAATGTAGATAATCCCTTACAAAAG
>DUZI01000297.1 GCA_013349595.1 Nitrospirota bacterium | reverse complement strand
GCAAAGGTTGCAAGCCTTGTCCTTTACGATTTAATAGAAAAATATAAACCAAAGGAATTTGAAAAGGTAAAGGTGTTGACTGCATTTACTTGTCCACCAACAAACATTATGACAAAGACACCTCTGACAAGCCTTAAAGACCTAAAAGGGCTTGAGCTTAGGGTAGCAGGCACTTCTGCTGATGCAATTAAAAGATTAGGCGGCACTCCTATAGCAATGCCTCAGTCAGAGACACCTGAGGCAATTCAAAAAGGTATTGTAAAGGGGATAGTCTCTTCTATGGAGATTTTAAAGGATTTTAAGTTTGCCGCATACACACCTAATGTAACTATTGTAAATTTACCAGTTGTCTCTTTTGCTGTAGTTATGAATAAAGACAAATGGAATGCCCTCCCTTCAGATGTAAAAAAAGTTTTTGATGATTTGAGCAAAGAGCAGGCTCTCTGGACGGCTTCTTATGTGGATAATCATGTAAAAGATGCACTTAAATGGTCAAAAAAAGAGCAAGGGCTAAAAATTATTAATTTAAGCAAGATGGAAAAGGTAGAGATTTCAAGGCAATTAAAGCCAATAATATATTAAGAAAGTCAACCCATTAGGCTTAAATGGAGTTAAAATTATAAAAGACATAAATGAATTAATACGAAAAACAATATAAAAGTGAATTTCCTCAATAGACTTTGCAACTTCATAAATAAAAGGCTTCTTAAATTAGGAGCCTTATCAATCATAGCTCTAATGATTATTGCTACAGGTAATGTAGTTTTAAGGGTTATTGAAATTCCTTACAGAGGTGCTTATGAAATTGTGTCATTTTTGGGTGCCCTTGTGACAGCTTTTTCTCTCGGCTATATGCAAAGACAGAAAGATCATATCACTGTTGACATCCTTTCATCTCGTTATCTAGAAAGTATGAGAAACCTTCTTGATAGGATTAATTATCTTGTAATGTCTGTATTTTTTGGAGTCCCTACCTTAAAATAGCGATAGGAAGGGCTCTTTCAGGATTTTTATAATCGACAGATTTTATTTAATTTTGCTTTATTCATTATAATGCAATGCCTTATAACAAAGCCCTAGGAACTTTTTTTATAAAGGTGTCGTATAAAAATTCCACACCAACCCTTACTATCGCTATTTTTGGGACAATAGCTTTAGTTTGATTTTATTTAAACTTTTATGATATAAAAAATGTCTTTTTTTTAGGTGTTTAACTCCATGCCCTTGGAGATAAAAAGGGCTTAATATCCATATGGAGGTTGTTATGAACTTTTATGAAACTGCTGTAATTCTCAATCCTAATTCATCTGAGAATGAAATGAAGTCTGCTATCGATAAGATTTCAAGTCTGATTACTTCAAATGGTGGAGAGATTTTGAAGATTGACAATTGGGGGAAAAGAAAACTTTCCTATGAACTCAACAAGCAAAAATATGGTCTTTATATCTTTTTTCTATTCAGGTCTCCAGCTGGGACAATAAGAAAGATTGAAGATTATTTCAAGGTCTATGACATTGTAGTCAAGTTTCTTGTTATTAGGCTTTCTAAACCTCAAATTGCAACTATTCCTAAAAATCTATTTGGTGATGCCCCTGTCAATCCTGATGATATCAACAAGGTAAAAGAGGGTTAAGAAGTGTTTAATAGAATAATTCTAATAGGTAGGCTCACAAAAGACCCTGATGTGAGATATACGCCTGCGGGACTTCCTGTAACTTCTTTTGGTCTTGCAGTAAATACACGGTCTAAGCAGGGCGATGAGTACAAAGATGAAGTCTTGTTTATTGATTGTGTTGTATTTGGAAAACAAGCTGAGAGTTGTGGACAGTATTTGAACAAGGGTAATCTTATTCTTGTTGAGGGCAGGTTAAGAGAGCGAAAATGGGAATATGAAGGTCAAAAGAAGTCAAAGATGGAAGTAATTGCAAGTAATGTGCGATTTTTACAATCTAAAAAAGATGGTATGAGTTCAGACACTTTTCATGAAGAAATTGTTCCTCCTGAAGAGGTTTCAAGAGAAGAACCATTTTAAAAAAAACATATAGGAGATAAAAATGTTACAACATAAGAGATTTCAAAGAAAAAAATTTTGCACCTTTTGCTCAGAAAAGGTTCCTTTTATTGATTACAAGGATTTAAAGATTATCAGAGGTTATATAACTGAAAGAGGTAAGATTTTATCAAGAAAGATGACGGGCACCTGTTCGGTTCATCAGAGAGAACTCACTACTGCCATCAAAAGGGCCAGAAGCATAGCTCTTGTCCCATTTATGGAAAGATAGAAGGATGAGAATTCCAAAAAGTTGGGTCCCTGTAATAGCTAAAAAGATAGTTTCATATATTTCTCATAAAAATCTCGCTCATTTTAAGTTATCACATGAAGCTACTATTGAAGAGGTCGTGAGAATAATGATGGACGAGCTATCCGTAGAAGACAGGCTCAATGATGAAGTTCGAGAAATACTCAAGAAGTATGAATTAGAAATTGAAAGGGGTAGGGTTGACTATCGTAAACTCTTTGATATGACAAAGACAAAGCTTATAAGAGAGAGGAATATAATAATATGATGCTCTCAGATGATAAGATTAGGCATCTCACACACTTAATATGTAAAGGACTTATTGAAAAAAATATTTTAACACCTATTGAAGGGGAAGAAAAACTCCGCAAAGCAATTAAAAGGATATTAATTGATGAGCTAAGGGTTGGTGAAGATATAGATATTACTGTGAGAGAAAAGATACAATCCCTTTCAAAAAAGCCATTTGAAGGAAGTATGGAATGGGAAGTATTATACAAAAAATACTTTAGTGAAGAAGAGAGCAGAAGAGGAAGAAAATAGTATTTTCAGTGAATTGGTCTTTGTAAGTTCTGTATCAGAGTCAGAGCTTAAAAAAGAGAAGTTTATTGCTCGTCAAATTAGAGCAACTGCCTGGTGGAAAAAGAAACTCTCTAATTCAAAATGTTATTATTGTAATAGAAATTTTCCGCCCAAAGAACTTACTATGGATCATTTAATCCCTCTCATAAGGGGTGGAAAATCAGTAAAGAGTAATTTAGTCCCTGCATGTAAAGAATGTAACAATAACAAAAAATACTTCCTACCTACCGAATGGCAACAATATTTAGGTAGCCTTAATAAGCAAATAGATGAATGATATTATCCCATCATTTTGCCAAGACAAAACGCTTGACTATTTAAGAGATATTAAGCTGTATCAAAACAAAGATGGTTATAGGGTATCTATTGATGCCTTATTACTCTATGATTTTGTGAAGATGCCAAGGATTAAAAAGTTGATGGATTTTGGGGCAGGCTCTGGTATCATAGGTTTGCTTCTTGCAAAAAAATATTTAGATTGTCATGTAATTTTAGTAGAATTGCAAGAAAGCCTTTCCCTCATTTCAGAGGAAAATATTAGGCTCAACAAACTTGATGATAGGGTAGTTTCAATACAGGGAGATATCAGGGAATTAGCAAGGGATGATAAATATTTACACTCCTTTGATGCAGTGATTACCAACCCTCCCTTTAGAAAGGTAAAGACTGGTTTAATAAGTCCCAATGATGAAAGGGCAATTGCCCGACATGAGACCCATTTATCACTTTCTCAGCTTTTAAAGTCTGCCTCAAACATGCTAAGGCATCATGGACATTTTTATATGATTTATCTCCCCGAGAGGCTTTCAGAAGTTTTGATAAAGATGAAGGAAAACTCCCTTGAGATTAAGTGTCTCCGATTTGTCCATTCCTTCATTGATTCTCCTGCCAAGATGATACTCATAGAGGCAGTCAAGGGTGCAAAATCTGGTTTGAAGGTTTTAAATCCTTTGATTATATATAGCGGGGAAAATAGCTATTCTAAAGAAGTGCTATCTATTTACAAATGCTAATCTATACAATTAAAAGGCTCTTGATGATGATTCCACTTATAGTTGGAATTACTCTAATCTCTTTTGTGGTGATACATCTTGCACCAGGTGACCCAGTTGAAATAGAGACTGAGATGACTATGAAGACCTCTCAACAGGCAAGGGAAAATCTAAAAAAACTCTATGGTCTTGATAAACCTTTACATGAACAATACTTAGATTGGTTAAAGAGATTTATTACCTTTGACTTTGGTCGTTCCTTTTCTGATGGCAAACTCGTGATTGATAAAATAAAGGAAAGGATACCTGTCACACTTACTATCAATATACTTTCTCTACTTGTAATACTTTCCATTGCTATACCAATTGGTGTCTTATCAGCAGTCAGGCAATATTCATTATTTGACAGGCTTACAACCATATTTGTCTTTATAGGTTTTTCAACGCCCACATTCTGGCTTGCCTTGCTCTTGATGCTCTTTTTTGGAGTCCATCTTGGGTTATTGCCTATTTCAGGCATTCAGAGTATAGATGTTTCAGAGATGAGTCCTATGGAAAGGGTTTTTGATTTTTTGCATCATCTCATATTGCCTGTTGGACTAAGTGCCTTTGGTGGTATTGCAGGTATGAGTAGATATAGCAGGTCAAGTATGCTTGAGGTTATAAGACAGGATTACATAAAGACTGCAAAGGCAAAGGGACTTTCAGAAAGCGATGTTATTTTAAGACATGCACTCACTAATGCCTTAATGCCAATTGTAACAATACTTGGATTATCAGTGCCAGGCTTGATAGGAGGCAGTGTAATATTTGAGACCATATTTGCAATACCGGGTATGGGACAACTTTTTTATGCCTCTGCAATGGCAAGAGATTATCCCACTATTATGGGAATACTTGTAATCGGGGCGATGCTCACACTCATTGGTAATCTCATTGCAGATCTTTGTTATGCAGTAGTTGATCCGAGGATTAGGGTTAGATAATAGATGTTTAAAATTATTTGGCAGAGATTTAAGAGGAATAAATTATCTGTAATTGGACTTTGCATTGTAATAATTCTATCAATCATGGCAATCTTTGCACCCCTTATTGCCCCTTACGAACCTACAAAGATAAATGTCCATAATATACTGTCTCCACCTGATAAAAATCATATATTCGGCACTGACGAACTTGGCAGAGATCTTTTATCAAGGATGATTTGGGGGGCAAGGGCATCTCTAAAGGTTGGTTTATTGGCTGTAAGTATTGCCATATCTATTGGGATACTAATTGGTTCTTTTGCTGGTTATTATGGTGGCAAGGTAGATGCCTTATTAATGCGTTTTGTAGATATAATGCTTGCCTTTCCAACTTTTTTCCTCATCCTTGCTGTT